>JAJECZ010000449.1 GCA_022821735.1 Alphaproteobacteria bacterium
TCCAGCCGCAGCACGCTTATGCCGGCGGCCTCCTTCTCGACGGCGAGCGCCGTGATCGCCGCGCGCCCGTCCTCGATCTCCGCCCATTTGCCGAACAGCACATAGACGTCCGCCACGTCTCCGTTGGTGATGAAGGTCTTGGTCCCGTCGATGACGATGTCGCCGCCGTCCGGGCGGAAGCGGGTGCGCATGCCGGTGGCGTCGGAGCCGGCGTTCTCCTCGGTGATGCAGAGCGCGGCGAGCCCGCCGTCGGCGATGCGCGGCAGTATGCGGCGCTTGAGGTCCTCGCTGCCGAAGTCGATCACCGGCTTGACGGCGTGGAAGGTGGTGGACCACACAATGCCGGTCGCCGCGCAGGCCCGGGCCATCTCGTGCGCCGCGCGGATATAGCAGGCGAAGGAGAGGCCGGCCCCGCCATAGGCCTCGGGCACGAACATGCGGTTGAGTTCGAGTTCGCGCATGGCGGCGAGATTGTCCCAGGGGAAGCTTCCCTCCGCGTCGAGGGCAGCCGCGGCCGGGGCCACCACCCGTTCCGCAAGGCGCTTCACGGCTTCCAGCACCGCCGCTTCCTCGTCCGGCAGCGTTTTTTCGAGGCGGGCGTCGAGACGGTCGAGCACGGTCATTGGTTGATGCTCTGCGCCCCGTCCATCACGATGGTCTCGCCGGTGAGGTAGTGGATCTTCTCGGCGAACAGCAGCGCCACGAAACGCGCCACCTCGTCCACGCTTCCGGGCCGTCCGACCGGGATGCGGCGCTCCAGCCAGGCGCGGAAGCGCGGATTGGCGAGGATTTCGGCGTTCATGTCCGTCTCCACATAGCCGGGCGCGACGGTATAGACCGAAATATTGTCCCGCGCCCACTCCACGGCGAGGCAGCGTGTGAGGCCGGAGACGGCTGCCTTGGAGGCGCAGTAGGCGGTGTTGGCGCGCACGCCGAGGCGCTCCCAGTAGGAGCCGAGATTGACCACGATGCCGCCGCCATTGGCTTTCAGGTGCGGATAGGCGGCCTGTGCGGCGGCGAAGACGGCGGTGGTGTTGACCGCCATGGTCCGGGCGAAGTCCTCGACCGGGAAGTCCGCGCTCGGCCCTTGGAGGTGGACGCCGGCATTGTTGACCAGCCCCTCCAGCCCCCCGAGCTCGCCAGCCGCCGCGTCGAGCGCGCGGGCGAGGCCGGCCGCGTCGGTCACGTCCACGGGCCAGGCCGGCAGGTCCAGCCCCTCCGGGCCCCGGCCGGAGCGCGTGAGGCAGGCCACGGCGAAGCCCCGCTCCGCCAGCGCCGCCGCAATCCCCGCGCCGATGCCCCGATTGGCCCCCGTAACCGCAATCGCCGCCATTGGCTCTCCGTTTTCGCAGGTCGTTTGCCCAGGCGCGAGAATGGCATGGATGACGACCGCCCGTCAGCCTGGGCGTCCCGATCCCGCTTGCCGGGTATCTGCTGTGATGTTTGCATCACTTGTTGCATTTGCGGTGTTTGGCATCTACTTTTCCGGTGGATGATGGAGAGGCGCGATGGGCGAAAGGACAGCGACAGGAATTCCCAGCGAGCGCGACACGGTCCTGGCGGGTGAGGCAGGCCGCAAACTCGCGATATGGAGCGACGGTGCAGACCCGGTGCCTGCACGTTTCGGCGGCGCTGCTGCGGAACCCGTGGACATTCCCTTGTCGGCGCTTCTCCTGCTCAAGGAGATTCTCGACCAGATGGCGCACGGAAACGGTGTGACCCTGACACCGCTGCATGCCGAACTGACGACGCGACAGGCGGCCGACCTCCTACAGGTATCGCGAACGCACCTGGTGCAGTTGCTCGACGAAGGCCGCATACCCTGCCGCAAGGTTGGCGCACACCGGCGGGTCCGCGCCCGGGACATTCTTGTCTATCGCCGCGAGACGGAATTCACGCGCCGCGAGGCGCTGGACGAGCTCACGGCCCTCGATCAAAGCCTCGGCCTCCAATAGGCGATGCCGCCTCCAACGGCGTTGCTCGACGCCAATGTTCTTTATCCCGCCGGCCTTCGGGACCTGCTGCTGCGTCTGGCCGACCGGTACCTGTATGCGCCGCTCTGGAGTGCGGACATCCACGAGGAGTGGATGCGGAGCCTTCTGGCAGACCGACCGGATATCCCGGCCGGCGCGCTTGAGCGCACCCGTGCGATTATGGACGAGCACTTTCCCGGCGCCGTCGTGACAGGGTACGCCGCCCTTGCCGCGTCGCTCGACCTGCCCGATCCCGGCGACGCACATGTGCTGGCGGCTGCAATTGAGGGCGGGGCTAACACCATCGTGACCCGGAACCTGCGGCATTTCCCGTCCGAACGCCTTGCTCCCCGCCGTTTGACGGCACAGCATCCCGACATCTTCATCGCGGCCCTGTTCGATGCCGACCGGGACGCCGTGCTCATGGCCGTTCGAGGCCACCGCGCGGCCTTGCGAAACCCGCCGCGGTCGCCGGAAGAGCACGTGGCTGCGCTCGAACGCCTGGACCTGACACGAACGGCAGCGCTCCTTCGCCCGCATCTCGGTTCCATCTGACCGGGCCGGGAGAGCACCGGGTCGTGGCTGTCCGCCGCTGACGGGCCGCGTTTCTTCCCCGACCGTGCCTGCCGCCCGCTGCCGTTGATCCCCTCCGGCAGGCCCCCTACGCTGTCTTCGACGGGGCATATCGGGGCGGCGGATTATGGGCGGCGACATGGATTTCGAGGCGTATCTGGCCGGGGTGGAGGCGTTCACGCGCGAGGAGCTGATTCCGAACGAGGAGCGCGTGGAAGAGCTGGGCCATGTGCCGGAGGACCTGGTGCGGCGGATTTGCGAGATGCGGCTCTTCGCCATCTCGATCCCGGAGGACTATGGCGGGCTCGGCCTCACCCAGGAGCAGCAGGTGCGGCTCACCTTCGCCTTCACCCGGGCCTCGGCCGTGTTCCGCGCCCGCTTCTCGACCACGATCGGGCTTTGCAGCCAGGCGATCCTCGACTTCGCCACGGAGGCGCAGAAGCGCAAGTACCTGCCCGCGATGGCGGAGGGCCGCTGCACCGGCGCCTTCTCTCTGACCGAGCCGGACTACGGCTCCGACGCGGCCAACCTCGCGACGACGGCGGTGCGCGACGGCGCGGACTATGTGCTGAACGGCACCAAGCGCTACATCACCAACGCGGCGGACGCCGACATGTTCCTGGTCATGGCGCGCACGGGCGGTCCCGGCGCGGGCGGCGTCTCGGCCTTCGCGGTCGATGCCGGCACGCCGGGCATCCGGGCGGGCGAGCCCGTCGCCATGATGGGGCACAGAGGGTCCAGGGTCTCGGAGGTCTATCTTGAGGACTGCCGCGTGCCCGGGGACGCGCTGGTCGGCGGGCAGGAGGGGCTCGGGCTGAAGGCGGCGCTGCGCGGCATCAACCATGCGCGCACCCATGTCGCCGCCACCTGCGTCGGGCAGGCGAAACGGCTGGTCGGCGAGGCGGTGCGCTATGCCCGCGAGCGCCGCCAGTCCGGCAAGGCCATCGGCGAGCACCAGCTCGTCCAGGCCATGCTCGCCGACATGCGCGCCGACACCTATGCGGCCGAAGCGATGGTGCTGGACTGCGCCCGCCGGTTCGAACGGCGCCCGCTGCCCTTCGCGGACATCGCCTGCGCCAAGTATTTCGCCTCGGAGATGGTGAGCCGGGTCGCCGACAAGGCGGTCCAGATCCTGGGCGGCCAGGGCTATATGGCAGGGAACGCCGTCGCCCGCCTCTACCGCGACACGCGGCTGTTCCGCATCTTCGAGGGCACGTCGCAGATCCAGCAGCAGCAGATCGCCCGCGCCATGCTTCGCGACGAGGCGGACGCTTAAATTCCCCGTCCGGGCGCACCATATCGAAGGCATGGGGCGGCAGCCGCCGCTCGGTACCGGAGGGGTATGAGATGGGTCTCAAGAACATTCTCGTGCATGTGGACGGCAGCGAGCGCGCCGGGGAGCGCATCCGCGTGGCCGCAAGTCTCGCCGGGGCGGACGACGGCCATCTGACCGGGGTCTTCGTTTCTCCGGACCCGTTGATCCCGACCTGGATGGTGGCGGGGATGCCGCCGAGCACGCTGGAGGCCGCCGTCGAAAGGGTCCGCGGCGAAGGCGAAACGGCGCGCGGGCGCTTCCTGGAGATCGCGGAGCGGGCCGGCGTCCATGCCGAATGGCGCACGGCGTCGGGGTCGGTCAGCCATGTGACGGCATTGCACGCGCGCTACGCAGACCTCGCCGTGGTCGGCAAGGGCAGCGCGTCGGAGCCGGAACTCTACCCTTATCCGGAACTCGCCGCGGACCTCACCATGAGCTGCGGACGCCCGGTCCTGGTGGTGCCCAATTCCGGGCGGTTCGACGTTCTGGGCGAGAACATACTCGTATGCTGGAACGCCAGCCGCGAGGCCACGCGGGCGGTGAACGACGCCATGCCGCTCCTGCGCCGGGCGGAGAAGGTGGTGGTCCTCTCCGTCAATGCGCACCGGCCCTCCGGCGGCGACCACGGCGAAATCCCGAGCGCCAATATCGCGCTGCACCTGGCGCGACACGGCGTGAATGCCGAAGCCGCGAACACCGTCGCCGACGGCATTTCCGTCTCGGACATCGTGCTCTCGCATGTGAGCGACCGCGGGATCGACCTGATCGTCACGGGCGCCTGGGGACATTCCCGGATGCGCGAATGGGCGTTCGGCGGTGTCACGGCCTCGCTGCTGCGGGACACGACGGTTCCTGCCCTGATGTCGCATTGAAGTCCGACCCTGCCGGGAGTAAGAACGAAGCGACAAGGACTGCGTTCAAGCGGGGGAAACGGTCATGGCGCTATCCCTGAAACAGGCGGTCCGGAAGACCGCCATGCAGGCCATGCTCATGCGCGAGCGCCTCGAGTGCGGCCACGCCTACAACCCGGTCGCATACCGGAACACCCAGAACCCCTATCCCGCCTATGCGGCGCTACGCGAGAGGGGCCAGGCGCACCGCAGCCGGTTGATGAATGCCTGGATCTTCGGCCGCTACCCGGACGTGGCGGCGATCCTTCCCGACTGGCAGCGCTTCACCAACGACGGCACCAAGGCCAAGCGGCCGGGCAAGCGAACGGTCATACCGGACCCCGGAGCGTCGCCCTCCATGCTCTCGCTCGACCCGCCCGACCACCGCCGCCTGCGCGGGCTGGTCAGCAAGGCGTTCACGCCCAGGGCGGTGAATGCGCTGGAGCCGCATATCCGCAGCCTGATGCACGAACTTCTGGACGGGATCGACGACCTCAACGGCTTCGACCTCATGGAGGTCGTCGCCAAGCCGCTGCCGGTGATCGTGATCGCGGAAATGCTGGGCGTGCCGCCGGAAGACCGACCGCGCTTCCGGGGCTGGTCCGACCGCCGCGCGCGCATACTGGAGCCGACGATCAGCGCCGAGGAACGCGCGGACGCCGTCCTCGCCGCCGACGATCTCGACGCCTATTTCGAGCCGATCGTCAAGGAACGCCGCGCCAACCCCAAGGAAGACATAGTGAGCGGGCTTGCCCGCGCCGAGGAAGAGGGAGACCGGCTCGACGAGCGCGAGGTGCTCACCATGCTGCGGCTGCTGCTGGTCGCCGGCAACGAGACCACCGTCAACCTGATCGGCAACGGCATGCTGGCGCTGCTGCAGCATCCGGAGCAATTGCAGCGGCTCCGGGAGGACCCGTCGCTTGTGCCGTCAGCGGTGGAGGAGCTGCTGCGCTACGACTCGCCGGTGCAGCTGGACCTGCGCCGCATCGTCGAGGATTGCGACGTCAACGGCTTCCCGGTGAAGCGGGGCGAGGACATCGTGGTGCTGATCGGCGGCGCCAACCGCGACCCCGAACAGTTCGAGGACCCCGACGGGCTCGATGTCGGGCGCGAGGGGAACAGCCACATCTCCTTCGGGCGCGGCATCCATGCCTGCATCGGCGCGCCGCTCGCACGGCTGGAGGCGCGCATCGCCATCGAGGTGCTGTTGGAGCGGTTTTCCTCGATCCGCCTCGCCGGCCCGCCGCCGCGCTTCCGCCCCAGCATCGTGCTGCGCGGCCTGGAATCGCTGCCGGTCGCGGCCTCGGCCTGAGCGGAACCCCGCCGTTCAGGCCCTCTTGCGCAGCATCCGTCGCCCCGGCCCCCGACCCTCATCCCGAGTAGCGGCGTCAGCCGCGTATCGAGAGCCTGTCCTGAGCCTGTCGAAGGGGACGGCGGCCGGCGGTTCGGAGCGGTCCTTCGATACGCGCCCGCTGGCGCGGTCACTACTCAGGATGAGGGAATCGACGGGCGCGGCCTACCCGCAGGCATACTCTGCGGCGAAGCGGCCGGCGCGGCGGCCGAACACGCTGCCGGACATGAGGCCGGAGCCGCCCGGATAGTTCTCGAAGAACAGGCCGCCCACCAGTTCGCCCGCGGCGTAGAGCCCGTCTATGGGGCGCCCGGAAAGGTCCTGGACGCGGTTCTCATTGTCGATCTGCAGGCCGCCGAAGGTGAAGGTGACGCCCGTGGTGGTGACGAAGGCGACATAGGGCGGGCTGTCGATGGGCAGCGCCCAGTTGGTCTTGTCCGGGCTCAGCCCCTCGGTCGAGACCCCGTCGAGCACGGCGGGGTTGTAGGCGTTCGAGGACCGGCAGGCGGCGTTGTAGCCGCGGACCGTCCTCGCGAGCGCCGCCGGGTCCACCTCCAGCCCGGCCGCCAGCTCCTCGATCGAGTCCGCCTCCACCTTGGTGACCTCGCGGATGCGGTATTCGTCGCGCAGCATGTGGACGGTCTTGGCGTCGAAGATCTGCGCGCACCAGCGGTGCGGCTGCTCCATGATGGCGCGGCCGAAGCGCACATAGGTGAGGTTGCGGTAGTCCTCGCCCTCATCGACGAACCGCTCGCCGTCGAGGTTCACCATGATGCCGAGCGGGTAGCTGTGCTTCTGGAAATTGTCGCCGACGGCGCGGTCCCCGTAGGGCGGGGCGGAGATGTCCCAGCCGACGGAGTGGCAGCCGGACCAGTTGCCGTGCGGCCGCGCGCCGGCCTCCAGCGCCATGCGGATGCCGTCGCCGGTATTGTGGCGGGTGCCGCGTACACGGGCCAGGTCCCAGCCGTGCCCGAGATAGCGCGCCCGCATCTCCGGATTGGCCTCGAAGCCCCCGCAGGCCAGCACCACCGAGCCGGTCTCCAGCACTTCGTAGCCCTCCGGCGTGCGCAGCCGGAGGCCGGTAATGCGCCCGGTATCGTCCTGCACGAGGCCGGTCGCGCCGGTTTCGTAGCGGATCCCGATGCCGACCGCCTCGGCCCGGCGCAGCAGGAAATCGACCAGCCCCGCGCCGCCGCCGACCGCCTCGATGTTCACGCCGCCGTAGAACACCTGCTTGCCGTCCACCTCGTAGGACTGGCGGCCGAACATCGGCACGAAGCGCACGCCGTTCTCCCGCAGCCACGCCATGGCCGGGCGCGACCCGTCGATCAGGGTCCAGGCGAGGTCCTCCTCGGCCTGGTGGCGCGTCACCTTCATCAGCGTGTCGTAGAAGAACTGCCGGTCGTGGGTGGGGAGCTCGATGCGCGCCTTCTCCGCGTCCGAGAGGTCGGTCAGCACATCGGCGCAGACATCCTCCAGCCCGTCATGGACGAAGCGGAAGCCGCCGGCGGTGAAGAAGGAGTTGCCGCCCCGCTCCTCCTCCGGCGCCTTCTCCAGCACCACCACGCGCGCGCCCTTCTCCCGCGCCGAAATCGCCGCGCACAGGGCCGCATTGCCGCAGCCGACGACCGCGACATCCCATGCCGTCATGGCCTCGGTCCCCCCGGGGTCAGGTGTTCGTTCAGTCTTCCAGCAGGCCCGTCGCGGAGCCGAGAACGACGGTCTTGCCGTCCTGGTTCACCGTCTCGATGCCGATCTCCGCCACCGGCCGGCCGTCCTCGTCGCGGATGTCCTGCACGGTCGCCGTTGCGGTCAGGGTGTCGCCGGGCCAGACCTGGTTGGTGAAGCGCACGCCGTATTTGCGCACGTTCTCCGCCCCGAACAGGTCGGTGACCAGCGTGCCGGTCATGCCCATGGTCAACATGCCGTGGGCGAACACGCCCGGATAGCCGGCGGCCTCCTTGCAGTAGAGGTCGTCGGTATGCAGCGGGTTGTAGTCGCCGCTCGCACCCGAATACATGACGAGCTGGGTGCGCTTCAGGTCCTCGACCACGACCTTCTCGAAGGTCTGGCCGACCGAGATTTCGCTGGCTTTCATTCTCCGGGTCCCCCTTATCCCTGATCGACCGGCCGTTCGGTCCTCACGCCGACGCCGCGCGCCCGGCAGACATGGTTGCCGTCCTGGTCGTAATAATCGACAAGGCGCTCGGTGAAGGTGAGCTTGCCGGCGCGGCGGCTCTCCTTCTCCCAGGTCTCGCCCTGGCTGTAGCGCGCCGTCAGCACGTCGCCCGGCCGGACCGGGCGGGTATATTCGAAATGCTGCTCGGCATGGAGCCCGCCCGAAGTCGCCGGCTTGCCCTCGATGCCGGACGGACTGCCGCCCGAGCCGAACCAGGCCTCGCCGTCCTTGATGCGCAGCGGGTATTCGGGGTCGAACTGGGCCACCGCCTGCGGGAAGGTCGGCGGGGCCACCTGCGCGCCCACCGGGTTGCCCTCGCCCTTGCCCGGATCGTGGTAGGCGGGGTTGTAGTCTCCGATCGAGCGGGCGAACATCATCACATGCGTGCCCTCGACCGGGAAGGTGACGGTCTTTTCGTCCGACACGGGGCGGCTCTCCTTGCTTCGGTGCTGACCGGGCGACTATAGCGGGGCCATGGACGCGGACAAGAGCGGGTTGCACCTCATCAAGCTGTCGGTCGGAACCGAGAGCGTGGAAGGGCTGGCGGGCTGGCAGGAGAGCCGCCGGGCGCACTGGAAGGCCGTGGAAGGCCGCGCCATCGCAAGGCACATCACCCGCATGACGCCGCGGCGGGGCGAGGAGATACTGGCCGGCGGCGGGTCGATCTACTGGGTCATCAAGGGCTTCGTGCTGGCGCGGCAGCGCATCCTCGCCTTCGAGCCGGCGCCGGGGGCGGGCGGCAGGCCGAGCTGCGCCATCCTGCTCGACGACGCGCTGGTCCGCGTGGCGCCGCGCGCCCACCGCCCCTTCCAGGGCTGGCGCTATCTCCGCGCCGAGGACGCGCCCGCCGACCTTCCCGCCGACTTCGCCGCCGAAGGCGACGCGCTCCCCCCGCGCCTCGCCGCCGAACTCGGCGAACTCGGGCTGCTGTAGCGATGGCGAAAGCGGCCAAAGACATGACCGGACCGCGACGACCGGAATTGCTGGACCTGGTGGCCGTGCTTGCGAGTCCGGCCGATCCGGAGGTTCGGGCAGGCGATGTCGGCACTGTCGTCGAGCTCCTGCCGCCCGACGCCGTGGAAGTCGAGTTCCTGAGCCGCGACGGCCGAACCCGGCATGTCGGCACATTGCCCCTGAGCGATGTATTGCCCCCTCAACCGCGAGCGAACCCGCGTGGCCTGACACGCCGCTGCGGCGCCGCCTCCCTTTTCAGGCTGCGGGGGCCTTCCACCGCTTCCGCTGGCGGCGGACGGCGAGGCGGCGGCGGCGCTCCATGCCGTGGCGCCTGAGGAATGCGCGCAGGGTCGAGTCGTTGAGCCGCACGCCCTCGGCGGCCAGCGCCTTGCTCAGCGCCCGGCTGGATATCTCCGGGCGCGCCTCCAGGATGCGGACGATCCGGTCGCGCTCCGCCTCCACCCGCGAGGGAGGGCCGCCGCGCCGCGCATCCGCCCGCACATGCCCGCGCTCGCGGAAACGCCTCACCCAGCGTTTGACGCTCGTCGCGGCCAGCCCGAACCGGGCCGCCGCCGCCCGGCCGCTCATGCCCTCCTCCAGCACCGCCGCCACCGCCCGCTCCCGCAGTTCCACGCCGACCGCCCGGCCCCGCCGGGATTCCGTCAGGACGCTGTCCGTCCCGTCCGCCATCCTTCCCGCTCCTTTCCGCCTGCGCCCGCAACGGGCCAACTCGCCCCGCCGAACGACGCATCGCCGCAGACCCGGCGCGCGCACCTCCCCCGTCTACCGCCCGGCCCTCGGCCGCCGGCAGTTCGCCTCGAAATTCGCG
>JAJECZ010000391.1 GCA_022821735.1 Alphaproteobacteria bacterium
GCCAATGCGCGGTTTCGGTCACCCGCATCATATGTGCGCCGACCTCGGGGTAGAGGTGCGTTGACATCGGGATTCCGGCCGCGCCGGCAATGGCTGCCGCGCGCATCCATCCGGTGACGCCGCCGATGCGCATGAAATCCGGCATCACATAGTCGCAGGCCCGGGCCTGCAATGCCCTGTGCAGATCGCGCGGTCCGTAGAAGTTCTCGCCGATCTGCAGGGGCGTCCTGAGCTCCCGGGCGAGCTGGGCGTATCCGTCGAAATTGTCGTAGACGACCGGCTCTTCCAGCCAGGCCAGGCCGAGATCGTCGAGCATGTGGCACCGGCGCAATGCCTCCGCCATATCCAGACCCTGGTTGAAATCGATCATCAGGTGCATGTCTTCGCCGACCGTCCGGCGAACCGCCTCGATCGCGGCGAGGTCGTCCTTGGGGTCGTCCCGGCCGAGACGCAGTTTCAGGCCTTCGAACTGTCCTTCATCGCGGAGCTCGATCGCCTCGGCGGCAACTTCGGACGCGGATTTCAGCCACAGCCCGTTGCTGTTGTATGCACGCACCGGGCCGGGAGAGGCGCCGAGCAGTGTGCACAGCGGCATGCCGGCGGCTTTGGCCAGGGCGTCCCAGGCTGCCATGTCGATGCCGGAAACGGCGATCATCGCCATGCCTTCATAGCCGACAAAGTGCAGCGACTTTCGCGCGGTTTCGTAGATTTCGGCCGGCGCCAGCCTTTGACCCTTGAGCATCGCCCCCATGTCGCGCAGGGTCGGCACGAGATAGTTCATCGACTTGACGATGTAGGGCTCCAGATAGCTGCGCCCGACGATCCCTTCCTCGGTCTTCAGATCGATCAGGACGAGCGGCCAATCTGTAATGGTCGCGATTCTGGCGATGACGGGGCGCTTCAGCTTGAGAACGACAGCGCGCACATCGACGCTGTGGAAGGTCAGTATTTCGGACGCCATCTATCGAGACTCCATCTGCGTTGCGGGCCGGCCTGCTCACCTGTGTAAAGATGAGTCGCCGAATCCCGATGAGGCCGGGTTGGGTTAGGGTAGCTGATGGGCCGGACTGGAGGGCAAGACGATGAACGATGAGGGTGCGTTGCGCGTCGTCCACGACGAGATCGTGGCGCCCGGCGCTCCGTGGTCGGCCTGCGTGGGGCGAGGCCAGGTGTTGCGCATCGTGGACCTGGAGGGTGCACAGGGCGTCGATTTCCTGTGTTACGACGCGGCCGACCCGCGCGAACGCTACTACGCGCCGAATACGATCAAGAAGAGCGGCACTCTGCGCCTGACCGAGGGCCATGCGCTCTACTCGGACCGCGGACGGCCGCTCTTCACGGTCGTGGCCGATACCTGCGGCCATCACGATACCATCGCCGGTTGCTGCAGCGGTCCCAGCAACGCCATGCTTTACGGCGTGGAAGGCGTGCCGGGGTGCCGCGAGAACTTCCTGACAGCGCTGGCGGAACACGGCCTGGGATGGACGGACATCGTGCCCAACGTGAACTTTTTCTGCGCCGTGCCGGTCTATGAAGGGGGCCGTCTGGCGGAACGGACCTTCGTCGGCGGCGCGTCCCAGCCCGGCGACCATGTCGATCTGAGGGCCGAGCGCGACGTTCTCGCAATCGTCTCCAACTGCCCTCAGGTCAACAATCCGGCCGCCGGGGGCCGACCGACCCCGATCCGTATACAGATTCTCGAGTCCGGTGCCGTTCGGCACGCGGGCGGCGATACGAGGAGAGCCGGACCATGACCGACGACAGGATTTCCGCTGCGGCGGCGCTGTTCGCGCAAGCATGGCTCGATGGCACGACCATCGATGCGCTGCCGGGCGACCTCGCGCCGCGCGACCAGGCAGAAGCGACGGCAATGCAGGATGCGATGGCCGCGCGGATCGGCGAGGATATCGTCGGCTGGAAGGTCGCCGGCAGCCCGGGCGCGCCTTTCGGCCGGATATTCGCCTCGACCGGCTTCGACAGCGGGGCCACCCTGCCGCTGCCCCGCTATGCAGGGAATCTCATCGAGTGCGAGGTCGGCTTCAGGCTGAAACGGGATCTGCCCCCGCGTGAGCGGCCTTACGAGCGCGAAGAAGTGGCCGCCGCCGCCGACCTCTCCTTCAACATCGAGCTGGTCGGCTTTCGTCGCACCGGCGTTGCGGGGCTGGTGGCGGCGGCGCTCGCCGCCGGCAGGCCCTATCCGGAAAACGAGACCGAACGGTTGATCAACATTGCCGACAACGGAGGGAACCTCGGCCTCATCAACGGCCCCGTGGTGGAGGATTGGCGGCACCGTTCGCTGCTCGACATCACCGTCGACCTGCGCATCGACGGCGGGGAGAGCCGGCCGCTGCTCCCGAAACGGGCCCGGACGGAACCGTTCGATGTATTGTTCTGGGCGGCGAACGAACTGTCCCGGCGCGGCATCGGGTTGAAGGCCGGTCAGATCATCACCCCCGGCAGCGTCAATGTGCCGGAACCGCTGCCCAGAGGCAGCACCGCCGTCGCCATGTTCGAGGATCTCGGCCGGATCGCCGTCAGTCTCGCCAGCCAGGGCGGGGAACTCCCGGACACGCCCCGTGAATAGCGGTGACGGGGGCGAACCGCTCCGCGGATTCGTCAGGAAGCTCACCGCGATGACCGCCGGGGACGATGCGCACGAGGTCTACGAAGCCTGGGCGCCGAGCTACGAAAACGACCTCGTCGACGGCTACGGCTACACCGCTCATCGGATCGCGGTCGCAGCGATGGCGGCCGCCCGCCCGGACCGCGGCGCGTCGATTCTGGACATCGGCTGCGGTACCGGGCTCGTGGCCGTCGAGCTCGCCGCGCGCGGGTTCACCACCATCGATGGGCTCGACACATCGCCTCGTATGCTGGACAAGGCCCGGGCCAAGGGGGTCTATCGCGACCTCATCGAGGGCGATG
>JAJECZ010000471.1 GCA_022821735.1 Alphaproteobacteria bacterium
GCTCGCGCCGATGCACCATTTCATGGATGTGGCGCGGCTCTCCGGCACCGCGCCGACGATTGCGGCGGTGCTCGGCCCGACCGCCGGGGACAGCTCGCTGCTGGCTTCCATGATGGAGTTCATCGTCATGGTGAAGGGGGAGGGCATGCTGGCTGCCGGCGGCCCGCCCCTGGTCGCGATGGGCACCGGCGAGCGCGTCTCGAAGGAGGAACTCGGGGGCTGGGAAGTCCACTGCCGCGTCTCCGGCGTCGCCGACAACGCCGCCGAGGACGAGGCCGACGCGATCCGGCAGCTGAAGCGGTACCTCTCCTTCATGCCGGCCAATGCCTGGGCCTGGCCGCCGCGGGCGGAACCGGCGCCCGCTCCTGACGGGGCGCCGGAGACGCTGCGGAACCTCATACCGGCGAACCGGCGCCGGCCTTACGACATGAAGAAGGCGGTTGCGGCGATCTTCGACCGGGACAGCTTCTTCGAGCTCAAGCCGGACTATGCCCGCATGATGATTACCGGCTTCGCGCGCCTGGAGGGCCGGGCGGTGGCCGTTGCGGCGAACCAGCCGAAAGTGATGGCCGGCGCGATCACGGCCGCGGCCGGGCACAAGCTCCGCCGCTTTATCGACCTGGCGGCGGCCTACCACCTGCCGGTCGTTTTCCTGACCGATACGCCGGGCGTGATGACAGGGCCGAAATCGGAACGGGAAGGCGCGCTCAGGGTCGGCATGGCGGTGGCCAGCAGCTTCGCCTTCGCCAACACGCCGCTCGTGACGGTGGTGCTGCACAAGGCGTTCGGCTACGGCGCGGCCGCGATGGGCGGTTACGGGGCCGGGCAGTCGGGGGTGCTGGCCTGGCCGACAGCCGATTTCAACGCCATCCCGCTGGAGAGCGGCATCCGCGCGGCCTACAAGGCGGAGCTTGAGGCTGCCGACGACCCCGATGCGCTCTACGAACGCCTGGTCCGGGAATACGGCCGCCTCTGCGGGGCGTGGCCGGCCGCGGAAGCCATGAAGATCGACGACGTGATCGACCCGGCGGAGACACGCCCGCGCCTGATCGAGGCGCTCGACCGCGCCGAACTGCGCCGCACCGAGGCTCCATCCCCGACCCTGCGCCACGGCGTGATGCCCTGAAGAAGGGACAGCATATCCGGTGAAGGGTGCGGGATTGCCCCGCGCCGGTCAGGCCTTGCAGGGACTCATACGAACGACATCATGACAATGGCGCAGATCAGAGCGGCCGCCGCGATGTAGATTGCCTTCCGGACCGCCTTGAACTCCTGCAGGAAGTCCAGCCTCATCTCCTGCGACAGGGCGAGGTCTTCGTTCTGGCGGCGATTGAAGTACACCATCGCTTCCTCAATGTGATCGAGGCGTTGCTCGGTGGTGGGGTCTTCGGCCATTCGTCATCCCTTTTCATGTTGGGGCTGGACGAAGAATGCTCTGATACACCCGGCGCGGCCCGGGAGCCCCGGAAGCACTTGAAAGGCAAAGTCTGACACATGCCGAGGGCAGGTGTCGAGGAGACCCGCCGCGATCCCCGGCGCAGCGCTCCCGGATCAGGGCAGGCGGTATCTTTCGACGACTTCCTCGTTCAGCGTGATGCCGAGACCCGGACGGTCCTCCATCTCCAGACAGCCGTCCTCGAACGACTTGATGGGAAGGTCGCACAGGTCCCGCCGCAGCGGGTTGGGCTCCTCCCGGTTCCAGTCGCTCTGCATGTATTCGTAGATGAGGAAGTTGGGCGCGTAGGTCGCCAGATGCAGCGACACCGTCATGATGATGTTGGAGGAGCTGCCGGTATGCGGGGCGTAAAGCACCCGGAAGGCCGAGGCCATGTCGGCGATCTTCCGCGCCTCGGTAATACCGCCCGCGCGCGCGGCATCGTGCTGCACGATGTCTATGGCGTCGCGTTTGAAGAAGCGGGCGAAGCTGAAACGGTTGAAGTCGGCTTCGCCCGTGGCGATCCGTATGCCGAGATTTTCCCGAAGGAAGGCGTAGCCGTCGATGTCGTCCGGCGCCAGCGGCTCCTCGTACCAGTAGAGGCCGAGCGCCTCCAGCGCCCGGCCGACCTGAAGCGCGGTCTTGCGGTCGTGCCCGTAGCCGCAGTTCGCATCCGCCATCAGGGTGATCCCGTCGCCGGCATGGTCCCTGATCTGCTCGACGGTGCGGATCTCCCCGCGCCAGTTCATCGGGTCCTTGCCGATCTTGACCTTCATCGCGTTGAAGCCGGCCGCCTTGTGCGCGTCGATCTCCTCGCGGAGGATTCCGATGTCGCGCAGCCTGAGCGACGAGGCGTAGGCCCACAGCTTCCGGTTGGTCCTGCCGCCGAGCAGCCGCCAGACCGGAACCCCTGCCGACTTGCCCCAGATGTCCCAGAGCGCGGTGTCGATGCCCGCCATTGCCTCCAGGTAGAAACCCTTCTGGTGGCCGCGGTTCATCATTACGGACCAGAGCAGGTCCCAGAGATACTCGACGTCCCGCGGGTCCTTGCCGACCAGCAGCGGGGCGACATAGCGGACGATATCGCGCAGCGCCGTTCCCGAAAGGCGGGTCATGCATTCGCCGACGCCTTCGATGCCGTCATCCGTGCGGATGCGGACGATGACGGAGCGGTATTCCCTGAAGACGATCCCGGCGGTCTCGCCGGCCCGCGGCATGCTGATCGGGGCCGCGATCGGCGTCTTCATCGGAACGGCAAGCGCAATGGCCTCGACATCGACGATCTTCATCGCTGCCTCCCGCCGCCGGAGGGTTAGCCGCGCGCCGAGCGGGCCATCTCCAGCGTCTTCTTCGCCCCCGGCCGGTCGTAGCAGCGGTCGAGCCAGCCGCCGACATTCGGCCATTGGGAGAGATCCAGCCGGGCGTTGCGGGCGAGGTGCATGACGCCCGCGACATTCAGGTCGGCGACGCTGAAGCTATCGCCGACAAGCCAGCCGCGGCCGTCCAGATGCCGGTCGAGCACGGTCAGCGCGCGGCCGGCGCCCTTGTTCAGCGTCTCGTTGGCTTTGGCCGGATCGGCCTCTTCGCCGAACAGGCCGAGCGCGGTGAACATCGCCCTCAGCAGTGTGCTTTCCAGCTCCGTGATCCCCCAGAAGCTCCACTGCACGGCCCGCGCCTCGTCGACGGGGTCGTCAATGCCGAGCGGCGCGCCGTAGGTGCGGGCGAGATAGAGGTTGATCGCCATCGACTCGAAGAGGACGAGGTCGCCGTCCACCATGGCCGGCACGCGCCCGTTCGGATTGACGGCGAGATAGTCGGGCTGCTTCGACTCCTTCATGAAGTGCGTCGGCACGTGGGTGTAGTCCAGCCCGAGTTCGTTCGCCGCCCAGAGCGACCGGAAGGCGCGGCTGAATGCGATGCCGTAGATCGTGAGCGCCATGCTGCGCGTTTCTCCTCAGTAAGGGGTGCCGTCCTTGTGGACGAACCTTCGGGCGCCTTCGGACGCAAGCGAGCGCATGTCGATGTCGGAGTAATCGGTGGCGTCGCCGGGCATCCGGTCGCCGATCTCGAGATAGACGGCGTCTTCCGGGGAGCGGTTGGCCAGCTTGTGTCCGTCCGGCGTCCCGGCCGGAAAGCCCGGGACCATTCCGGGCGTCATCACCTGCTCGCCGCCGTCCGTCACCAGCACCAGCTCGCCTTCCAGCACCATGACGAACTCGTCCTGCCGGCTGTGCCAGTGGCGCTGCGAGCTTTCCGTTCCCGGAGGAAGGCGCACGAGGTTGGCGCCGAAGTTCTGGAGGCCGAACGGGTCTCCCAGCGCGCGCTTTTCCCGGTTGCGGACGGGCTCGTCGAACGGCGGCGGGTAGGCTGAGCCGGTCTTTGCCGGAAGCGTCCAG
>JAJECZ010000203.1 GCA_022821735.1 Alphaproteobacteria bacterium
GGCCAGCATGATCCGCACGGCCACCGCGCCGTCCACCTTCGCCCAGTCGGAGACCGTCTCCGCAACGCCGGGGTCCTCGGGATCGACCGGCTTGACGAGGCAGAAGCGGCCCGGATGTTCCGCATACACCTGGAGCGCGTAGCTCTCGTCGTAACGGTACATGGTGTAAGGCGAGACAAGCACCGCCCCGTCCACGCCGACCGCGTCCATGGCGGCGACCATGTCGGAGCCGGTGACCTCCGCCGGCCCCGCAAGCGTTCCGGCCCAGGGCCGGCCGGGCCGGTCGCGTTCATAGGCGTGCACCTGGGCGTCGATGATCGGCACGGGCTGCGTCTCCTCTTGCTGCAACGGGGTGGAGGCGCCTCAGGCGGCCAGTTCCAGGATTTCCATGACCTGCGCCGGGCCCTCTATGGGGCGCGGGTTGCGCGGCACCCAGGGCGTGTCCATCGCCTGCTCCGCGATCTTCCGGAAATGCTCGCGCCCGACGCCCGCCGCGGAGAGGCTGCGGGGCATGCCGAGGCCGGCGATGAAGCGGTCCAGCAGGTCGCCCGCATCCGCGTCCGGCTCGCCCATCGCGGCGGCCACCAGCTTCTGGCGCTCGGCATTGGCCGGCCGGTTCCAGCGCATCACGAAGGGCAGCATGATGCAGGAGGTGTGGCCGTGCGGCGTGTCGAACACCGCGCCCAGCACATAGCCGATGCCGTGGCTGGCCCCCATCGGCACGCCCGCCGCGAGCGGGGCCATCGACAGCCACGAGCCCACCTGGCAATCGAGCCGCGCCTCGATGTCGGCCGGGTCCGCCTTCACCCGCGCGAGTCCCTGCGTCAGCAGCGTCAGCCCCCTGAGCGCCTGCGCGTCGCCATAGGCGTGCGCCTCGCCGGAGCACACGCCCTCGACGCAATGGTCCACCGCGCGCACGCCGGTGGAGAGGAAGAGCCATTCCGGCGTATGCACGGTCGGCGCCGGGTCAAGGATGACGGCGCTCGGAATGGCGTCCGGATGGCGGAACAGCTCCTTCAGCTTCGCGCGTTCGTCCGTGACGCCGGCGATGGCGCTGAACTCGCCGGCCGAGAGCGTGGTCGGGATGCTGACCTGCGGGATCGCGGGCCCGGCGGCCGGGTCGCGCAGCGCATCCATCTCCTCGGGCGCGCGGATATCGTTGGCGAGGCACATGCGCACCGCCTTCGCGCCGTCGGTCAGCGAGCCGCCGCCGAAGGTGACGATGAGGTCGGTATCGGCGGCGCGGGCGGCCTCTGCCGCGTCGATCACGTCCCGGCGGGGCGTGTGCGGCCTCATGCGGTCGAACCGGCCGGCGACCTTGTTGCCGAGCGCGCGGCGCAGCTTTTCGATCTCGCCGGTTTCGCGCCCCAGCGTGCCGCTCACCATGAGGAAGATGCGCTCAGCCCCGAGCCGCTCCGCCTCCTCCGCGACCGCCTGCTCCAGCGGCACGCCGAAGCTCACCGCCTCCATCCGCCCGAACGCCACCCGACCCGATTTCACTGCATGCCCTCCCTGCCTTGCCGGGTCCGAGCATATGGCGACCGCATCCCCCGTCAATCTTGCGCGCGGTCCCGGCGACCTCCGCCCATGCCTAAGAGGCCGCATCCCGCAAGCGCGAGGGCGATGCCCGCCGCCGCGGCGCGAACGGTGTTCCAGAACTGCCAGGGGCCGGAGTAGCTCCGCCACGCCTCCCGCGCCCCGGCGGAGTCTAGCGGCGTCGCGACCAGGGCCAGCGCCTCGTTCAGCGGGACGTTGACCGTCATCGTCGGAAGCATGGCGCCCAGGACATACAGGAGGCCGGCCAACGCGAAACAGACTGCGGCGCGCCGCTCCCCGGTTCTCGCGGCAATCAGCGCCGTGAAGACCGACAGGACGGGCGTGCCGAAGAACGCCGGCGCGAAGAGCCAGTTGCGCACGCTCGCATTCATGGCCTGCATGGCGGCGATGGCGGTATTGGGGTCGGCCGCGTCCAAACCCCACATGGTCGAGCACACCCAGGCGAAGAAAAAGCCGAACATTACCCCGGAGAACAGCAGCGACAGGATAGCGAGAGGCTTCAGCACAGGCGCCCCCGACACAAGACCGCTCGCAGGCTGCATTGCGTTCGCGGCAATGGATTGCCGATTGCGGCGGGCATCATGCGGCGAGTTTTCCATTGGACCGACTCCGCAATCATCCTGCGATCCCGCCGCTGCGACAATAGCCGGAGCCGGGACCGGGCAACGAGTTGCCGCAAACTCCCTTGGCTCCGGGGCGCCCGCCTGCGTTCGCACGATCCCCGGAGAATGCGCTCCGCACCCTTTCCATCCCGGTGCTCCTGCGCTCTACTGTCGGATGACCCAGGCTTGCAGGAAGGGCGGCTTGCCATGACCGCATACAGATTCGACGACCGCGCCATCGAATGGGCGCCGTTCAACGGCTTCGAGGGCCTCTACTACGCCATCCAGAGCGTGGACCAGGAACTCAACCGGGTCGATATGCTGATGAAGTTCGACCCGGACACCAACTGCGTGCCGCACACCCATGTCGGCGTCACCAAGACGCTGGTGCTCGAGGGCGAGCACCGCATCTACAAGCCGGGGCCCGACGGGACGCTGGGGCCCCCCGACATCCGTTCCGCCGGCACCTTCTCGGAAAACCGGGGCGACGAAACCCATGTCGAGGGCGGCGGGCCGGAGGGCGCGATCATCCTGCTCTCCATGCAGGCGGTGGAGGGTGATGTCTATGACATCCTCCGCGAGGACCTCACGCTCGACCGCAAGATCACGCTCGACAATTTCGCCCGCGGTCTGGAGCGGCAGCGGGCGAGGGCCGCCTGAGGGCCGGGCGTTCCGGGAAGAAGACGTTACCGAAGCGGTTTTCAGATAGGGCTGACCGAGATGCTGTGCTTTGCCGAAGAGATCATGCTGCTCCTGCTCGACGACCGCGACGGGAGCTTCCTGCCCGTCCCGCGGTCGTCGCTGAAAAGCGCGCTGGCCGGCGCGGTGCTGATGGACCTGGCGCTGCTCGACCGGATCGACACCGACCCCCGCTCGCTGTTCCTCGTGGACGAGAAGCCGACCGGTGACCCGCTGCTCGACCCCACGCTGGAACGCATCGCCGCGTCCAGACACATCCATGACGCCCACCACTGGGTGTGGAGGTCCGCCGACAACGCCGACGCGGTCCGCGAAGCCGCGCTCGCCCGGCTCGTCGAGAAGGGCATTCTGACGCGCGAGGAAGACCGGTTTCTCTGGGTCTTCCGGTCGCGGCGCTACCCGAGCGTGGACGGAAAGGCGGAACGGGAGGTCAAGCTCCGGATCATGGGCGTGCTCCTGTCCGACGAGATTCCCGACCCCCGCGACATCGCGATCATCGGCCTCTGCGACGCCTGCGGCATACTCGACCACATGATGGCGCCGCGCGAACTGGGCCAGGCGCGCGCGCGCATCGACCAGGTCAGCAGGCTGGACCTGATCGGCCAGTCGGTGGCGAATGTGATCGAGCAGACCCGGGAGCTGAGCAGGCTGCGCTCGGACCTGTAGCGCCGGGTTCGGGTACGCCGAAGGCCGGGCCTACCTTCCCGGCATGCCCTTGTCCTTGGGAAGGTCGGGGTCCATCGGGCACCAGGCCTGCGCGCTGCCGACGAAGATGTCCCGGCTCGGCCGATACAGGCCGGGATCGTCAAGGCTGCCCGCGTAAAGCACCCGCACCCCTTCGGACGCCCCGTTTTTCAGGAACACGGGAGAGCCGCATTCGGGGCAAAAGGCGCGGCGCATCGGGTGGCCCCTGTCGGCCGGCCTTTCGAACCAGGCGGGCTCGCCGCCGAGAAGCCTGAATTCCCGCTCCCGCACCGCCACGGCCGGGAAGAAGGCGCTGCCCGTGGCCTGCTGGCAGTCCCGGCAGTGGCAGTTGCCCATATAGACCGGCGCGCCGGAACATTCGTAGCGTATGGCGCCGCACGCGCAGCCGCCGCCGAACGGGAGGTCCATGGCCGTTCTCCCTCTTGCATCGCCGCCGGAGTATAGCCCGTTACTGTCCGGCGCGTTGCAGCGAAGCGGGCGGCGGGGTATGAGCGGCGCCATGGCTTCATACCAGTATGTCTATGTGATGCACGGGCTCGCCAAGGCCTATCCGGGCGGGCGGAAGGTGCTCGACAATATCCGCCTCGCCTTCCTGCCCGGCGCCAAGATCGGCGTGCTCGGGCCGAACGGGGCCGGCAAATCGACGCTCATGCGCATCATGGCCGGCATCGAGACCGAGTTCGACGGCGAGGCGTGGGCCGCGGACGGCGCGCGCGTCGGCTACCTGCCGCAGGAGCCCGAACTCGACCCCGACCGCGACGTGATGGGCAATGTCATGGAGGGCGTGGCGGAGACGGCGCGGCTGCTGGAGCGCTTCAACGAGGTGAGCGCGCGCTTCGCCGAGGACCTGACTCCGGACGAGATGGACGCGCTGATCGAGGAGCAGGGTGCGCTCCAGGAACGGATCGACGCGGCGAACGGCTGGGAACTGGAGCGCACCGTCGAGATCGCGATGGACGCGCTGCGCTGCCCGCCGGGCGACGCGGACACGGCGACGCTTTCCGGCGGCGAGCGCCGGCGGGTGGCGCTCTGCCGCCTGCTGCTCTCCCGGCCCGACCTGCTGCTGCTGGACGAGCCGACAAACCATCTGGACGCGGAGAGTGTCGCCTGGCTGGAGCGCTTCCTGGAGCGGTATGAGGGCACGGTGGTGGCCGTTACCCACGACCGCTACTTCCTCGACAATGTCGCCGGCTGGATCCTGGAGCTTGACCGGGGGCGCGGCGTGCCGTTCGAGGGCAACTACTCCTCCTGGCTGGAGCAGAAGGAGCGCCGCCTCGCGCTGGAGGAGAAGCAGGAGAGCGCGCGGCGCCGGGTGCTGCAGCGCGAGCTCGAATGGGTGCGCCAGAGCCCGCACGCCCGGCAGGCCAAGAGCCGGGCGCGGCTCAGGGCCTATGAGGAGCTGCTGGCCGAGGGCGAGCGCCGGGCGCTCGACACGGCCGAGATCGTCATCCCGCCCGGGCCGAGGCTCGGCGACGTGGTGATCGAGGCCAAGGGCGTGGCCAAGGCTTTCGGCGACCGGCTGCTGATGGAGGGCGTCTCCTTCCGCCTGCCGCCGGCGGGCATTGTCGGCGTGATCGGCCCGAACGGCGCCGGCAAGACCACGCTCTTCCGGATGCTGACCGGCGAGGAGGCGCCGGACAGCGGCGCGCTCCGGGTCGGCGAGACGGTCAAGATCGGCGCGGTGGACCAGAGCCGCGAGGCGCTCGCCGCCGACAAGACGGTCTGGGAGGAGATTTCGGGTGGGCTCGACATGATCGCGCTCGGAGCGCGCGAGGTGGCGAGCCGGGCCTATGTCTCCACCTTCAACTTCAAGGGCCCGGACCAGCAGAAGAAGGTGGGCTCGCTCTCGGGCGGCGAGCGCAACCGGGTCCATCTCGCCAAGATGCTCAAGTCCGGCGCCAACCTGCTGCTGCTGGACGAGCCGACCAACGACCTCGATGTCGAGACGCTGCGCTCGCTGGAAGAGGCGCTGCTGGCGTTCGCCGGTTCGGTGCTGGTCATCAGCCACGACCGCTGGTTCCTCGACCGGATCGCCACCCACATCCTCGCCTTCGAGGGCGACAGCCATGTGGAGTGGTTCGAGGGCAACTACGCCGACTACGAGGCCGACCGCCGCCGCCGCCTCGGCGCGGAAGCCGACAACCCCCACCGCATCCGCTACAAACCGCTGACGCGCGGGTAGGGGAAGAGGGCGGTGGCTCGAACCGGAAGGGAAGAACCCGCTACCAGGGCGTACCTTGCTGCGCTCGCGACCAAAGCAGACCTTGCAGCGTTCGAATTGCGCTTCACCAACAGGCTCTACATTGTCGCAATTGGAATTGCCGTCGTAACGGTCGCCGCAGTCAAGCTGATTCCCTGACCTGCAAGGTTGTCAGAGCCCGACATCCTCCGGGAAGTATTTCATCGCGCAGCGCAGCGGGTTGGGGGCGGCCTGGCCGAGGCCGCAGATGGAGGCGTCGGCCATGACGGAGGCCAGGTCCTCCAGCACGTCGCGGTCCCAGGCGGGCTCGGCCATCAGCCGGGCGGCCTTCTCCGTGCCGACGCGGCAGGGGGTGCACTGCCCGCAGCTCTCATAGGCGAAGAAGCGCATCAGGTTGAGCGCGGCCGCGCCCACATCGTCGCCCTCCGCCAGCACGACCACCGCGCCCGAGCCGGTGAAGCAGCCATGCGGCTCCAGCTTGCCGAAATCGAGCGGAATGTCGGCGAGGCTCGCCGGCAATATGCCGCCCGAGGCGCCGCCCGGCAGATAGGCCTTGAACGCGCAGCCCTCCGCCATGCCGCCGGAGAACTCCTCGATCAGCTCGCGCGCGGTGACGCCGGCGGGCACGATCTTCACCCCCGGCTCCTTCACCCGGCCGGAGACGGAATAGGCCCGCCAGCCCTTGCCGCCGTGGCGCCCGGTTTCCGCGAACCAGGCCGCGCCCCGCTCCAGGATCGCCGGCATCCAGTAGAGCGTCTCGACATTGTGGACGAGCGTCGGCCGGCCGTGCAGGCCCACCTGCGCCACATAGGGCGGTCGGTGGCGCGGCAGGCCGCGCTTGCCCTCGATGCTCTCGATCATCGCGGACTCTTCGCCGCAGATATAGGCGCCCGCGCCCCGGCGCAGATGCACCCCGCCGGCCGGTGCAAGCTCACCGAGCCGCGCGATCTCGGCCGCCACGATCTCCCGCGCATCGGGATATTCGTCGCGGAGGTAGATGGTGACGGTGTCCGCCTCGACCGCCCAGGCGGCAATCAGCGCACCCTCCAGCACAGCGCCGGGCGCGGTCTCCAGGAAATGGCGGTCCTTGAAGGTGCCGGGCTCGCCCTCGTCGGCATTGACCGTCAGGTGGCGCGGCTTCGGCCCGGCGCGCACGAAGCCCCATTTGCGCGCGCTCGGGAAGCCCGCGCCGCCCATGCCGCGCAGGCCCGCCGCCTCAATCTCGGCCGCCACCTCCTCGCGGGTCAGCCGGCCTTCGAGGCAGGCGCGGAACTGCGCGTAACCGCCTGCCGGCGCCGCCGGAACGGCATGTTCCGCCTCGTTCGAGACGGCCGCGCGCACGCTTTCGGGCGTCGCCGCGTCCACATGCCGGTGCCCCGCCTCGACGACCGGCGCGCGGTCGCAGCGGCCCATGCAGGGGGCGGTGACGACCCGTGCTTCGGGGAAGGCGCTGCGCAGCGACTCCAGCAGCGCCGGCGCGCCGGCCAGTTCGCAGGAGAGGCTGTCGCAAACGCGGAGCGTGAGCGCCGGCGGCGGGTCCTCGCCTTCCTTCACCGTGTCCAGATGCGCGTAGAAGGTCGCGACTTCCCAGACTTCCGCCATGGCAAGGCGCATCTCTTCCGCGAGCGCAGCCAGGTGCCGGGCGGAGAGATACCCGAAACGGCCCTGGACCAGGTGCAGATATTCGATCAGGAACTCGCGCCCGCGCGGCGCATCGCCCAGCAGCGCCTGCACCTCCACCAGCGCCTCCGGCTCGACCTGGCGCCCCTTGGGTTGCGTGCGCCCGCGTCGGCGCTGCTTGACCGCTTCTTCCGGCACGTCCCCCGCGTCCTTCCCGCCGACCCGTCGGCTCCGATATACAGGCCGGGGCGCGCCATGCCCATAGCGCGCCGGCGGGAAGGCGCGGGGCATCGTCCTTCGATACGCGGCTGGCGCCGCCACTCGGGATGAGCAAGGGGAAGAAGAAGGCCGCCCGCTCATGCACGCGCCTCCCCTCATCCTGAGTAGCGTCCGCGCCAGCGGGCGCGTATCGAAGGACCGCCCCACGCCCGCCGCCGTCCTTCGATACGCCTCCCTCCGGCCGGCTACTCAGGATGAGGGAATCAGCGGCCCGCGGTAGGGCCTCCCGCCGGTATCAGCCGATCTCGCCGCCGTCGTCGCGGGTGACGGCGATCACGGTGGAGCGCGGCACGGTCCCGCCGCCGGGGAAGTGGCTGCCGCCCTTCTCGCCCGGATGCTGGAGGCCGACGAACATGGTCTTGCGGTCCATTGACCAGCAGAGCCCCGTCACCTCGCACTCCTTCGGGCCGACGAGGAAGCGGTTTATCCCGCCTGTGTCGGGGTCGGCATAGAGCATCTGGTTGTTGCCCTGGCCGGCGAAGTCGCCCTCATTGCTGTATTTGCCGTCGGTCTGGATCCAGAGGCCGCCCCTGCTGTCGAACACGAGCCCGTCCGGCGAGTTGAACATGTTGTCCGGGGTGACATTGGCGGAGCCGGCATTGGCGCCGTCATGCACCGCCGGGTTGCCGGCCACCACGAACAGGTCCCACTCGAAGCCGGCGGCCGTGTGGTCGCCGCCCGCAGGCCGCCAGCGCACGATCTGGCCGTATTTGTTGCCGGCGCGCGGGTTGGGGCCGCCGACCGGGGTCGGGTCGCCGCCCTTGTTCGGCTTCCTGCCGCGGTTCCTGTTGTTGGTGAGGCAGCAATAGACCTCGGCGCGCTTCGGATGCGCGGCGACCCATTCCGGGCGGTCCATGGTGGT
>JAJECZ010000243.1 GCA_022821735.1 Alphaproteobacteria bacterium
GCGAGCGCGGCCGCGAGCAGGGCATCGGCTGTTTCGTCGTCGTCCAGGAAGAGCCGGGCAATCGCGAGGTTGAAGCGGGTCAGGGCTGCCGCACCGCTCAGGAACTCGCGGTGCCTCGCCCGCCGGACGTCGCCATAGGCCGCGACATGGCGTTGTTCCATGCGCTGGTGATAGAGCGAACTGCGGGCCACCGCGCTGACCGCCATGCCCCGGGTCCATTCCAGCGCGGCGTCCCACGCCACAAGCGCCGACGACAGGGCGCGGGCCGCGCCGTCGTGGTCCTGATCGATCAGCAGGGCGAGCGCGCTGTTGTTCTCGCTGGCGGCCCGGCGCGGATCACCCTCGGGAAAGTCCCCCGCCAGGGCGGCCGCCCGCCGCCACAGGTGGACGGCCTCTTCGCGCCGCGCTGTGCGGTAGGCTTCCAGTGCGGCCGCCGAGAGAGCGTCCCACTCCCATTCCGTCGCCGCCTCGGGCATGTCCGGGCGCTCGAGCAGCGTCAATCGTCCCGGAGATAGCTCTCCATCGAATCGTCCAGCGCATCGACCCAGGCGGTGTGGTGGATCGGGGCCATGGTGCCGGTCATCACCGACTTGTACGCATTGTCCCGGAACGTCATGATGTTCTGCTTCTTGTGTTTCTTCCACTGGAAGAAGGCGTCGTTCGCGCCGTCCACATCGAAGCTCGGATAGTCGGTCTCGGCGATCAGCTCCCTGACATAATCGCCCTGGTAGCGGATCGCGGCGTAATCGTCTTCGAGGGCGTCTTCCCTCGCCACCCGTTCGGCAACATCGGCGGCCCGGGCGTCACGGTCCGGCACCTCGATACGCCCCATGACGATGTCGCGCGCATACCAGGCCTGAGCGTCGAACATGTTGAAGGTGTACCACTGGTCCTGCATGCCGAGATAGAACAGCTTCGGATTGTCGACCCACACGACGCCCTTGTAGAGGTCGGCCGTCGCCAGCCGGTTGGCGGACTGAAGGCGGAGCTCGGGCGCCATGAACGGGAAATGGTGCAGATAGCCCGTGCACAGGATGATGGCGTCGACATCGGCCGTTGAGCCGTCCTTGAAGGTGCAGGTGTTGCCGTCGACCTTCTGCAGCAGCGGCACCTCTTTCCAGTTGTCCGGCCAGTCGAAGCCCATGGCCGCGGTGCGGTGGCTGACGGTGACGGACCTGCAGCCGTACTTCCAGCACTGGGAGCCGATGTCCTCGGCCGAATAGCTGGTGCCGATGATCAGGATGTCCTTGTCCTTGAACTCGACGGCGTCGCGGAAATCGTGGGCATGCAGCACGCGGCCGTTGAACCGGTCCAGACCGTCGAAATGCGGCACGTTCGGGGTCGAGAAATGACCGGTCGCAACGACGACATGGTCGAAGCTCTCGGTGGTCTCGTCGTCCGTCGCGAGATTGTGCGCCGTGACGGCGAACAGGCCGGTCGCGTCATCATAGTCCACCCGCCGGACAGTCGTGCGGAAGCGGATCGCATCGCGCACGCCCGCCCTCTTCACCCGGCCCTCGATGTAGTCGAACAGCACTTCCCGCGGCGGATAGGAGGCGATCTGCTTGCCGAAATGCTCCTCGAACGTGTAGTCCGCGAACTCCAGTCCCTCCTTGGGGCCGTTCGACCACAGATACCGGTACATCGAGCAATGGACCGGTTCGCCGTATTCATCCAGCCCGGTGCGCCACGTGTAGTTCCACAAGCCGCCCCAGTCCGCCTGCTTCTCGTAGCAGACAATTTCCGGAACGTCCGCGCCACCGGCCTTCGCCGACTGGAACGCCCTCAGCTGGGCGAGGCCGGACGGCCCCGCACCGATCACAGCAACCCGTTTGCCCATGACTTTACTCACTGTCCTGGCCGGCGGTCCGGTCTGACCCGAATCGCCCGCGCGGTTTCAAATTTCGCCCCGGCGGCCGAAACCAATTCATACCGATCGAAACCACTATGTGCCGCCTTATGCCCATATGACTTCGATTCCTGGCAGTGATTCGGCTCGTCGGGATCGGGTGCAATCAAGCGCAATAGCAACATTAGTGCATATTTCGCTTGCATCCAGCCCCCAATTCGCCATACTGTACGGGATTGACCGCAGTCGTGCAAATTCGGTCGATCCGCCGTGCGAAATGGTCAAAATTGGTCATAACTCCGACGGATCGGCCCCCGGTTACGGTCGATTGCGCAGACTTGGCGGCGCGTTTTCGGGTTGCCATTCAGCCCGTTGGCGACGCCGCCGGGCAACAGGCGCCGGCGCAGGCGTATCAATTCTGGGAGGCACGCATGTTGCGCAAGTCACTCGACAGGAAAATCAGCAGGCGGAAATTTCTGGGGACCACCGCGGCGTCGGGGACGGCGCTGGCGGCGATGGGCAGCGGCCTGTCGCGTGTCGCCTTCGCCGACAACCACACCATCAAGATCGGCTTCCTGGCCCCGCTCACCGGCCCGGTGTCGGCCTGGGGCAAGCCCGGCCTGGACGGCTGTCTGATCTGGGCGGACTGGGTCAACGCCAAGGGCGGGGTCAATATCGGCGGCCAGTCGTACAGCATCGAATTCGTCGGCTACGACAACGAGTACGATGCCGCCAAGGCACGGACCGGCGCCACCAAGCTCATCAAGGAAGACGGCGTCAAGTTCATCATGATGCTGGGCGGCGACACCTGGCCCGGCGTGGAGAAGATCGCCGAACGCGAGGGCATGCTGTTCTCGACGCTGCTGCCGAGCGACCTCTCGCCCGACAGCACCACCCTCGTGGCGCCCTGCGAGGTGCATCCCATCTACAACGTGACCGGCGTCGAGTGGCTGGCGGAGAACAAGCCGGACCTGAAGACCGCCGTCATGTGCGCGCAGGACGATGCCCTCGGAAAGCCGTCGGTGGCGACCTACCTGGCGGCGTTCGAGGCGGCAGGGATCGAGATGCAGGACGAACCCCTGTTCTTCGACCCCACGACGACCGATTTCGCGCCGGTCATGACCAAGCTGCTGGCCGGGAACCCGGACATCCTCTGCCTGGACACCTGCTACGCCGACTATGTCCATCCGCTGTGCGAACAGGCGTTCCAGCAGGGTTACAAGGGGCAGATCATTTCCTGCACCGCCGACTTCTACCAGAAGATCATCGAGAAGACGTCGGTAGAGTTCATGGAAGGTTTCATCTTCCAGTTCCCGGACTTCGACGACCCGGCGCTGAACAGCGAGGGAGTGAACTTCGTCAATCCGAACGAGTTCTACGCCGAATACGCCAAGCGTTACGGCGCCTCGCAATGGGGCGCGGTGTCCTGGGAATACGCCTCGATCATGGATCTGTGGGCGGACGCCGCCAGCCGGGCGGGCAGCGCCGAACCGGCGGCCGTCCTGGAAGCGATGAAGGCCGGCGGCACGGGCAAGCACGCCTTCGGAACGGCGGACTGGTGGGGCACGGAGCTGTTCGGCATCGACAACGCCCTGGTCGGCGACTGGCCCGTCGTGGTCATTGAAGGCGGCAAGGCCACGATCAAGGACTTCAAGTCCATTCCCGCCTGGTGGGACAAGCACAAGGACCTGATGATCAAGCACATGACGGCGCTCGGCCAGATGTGGAACCAGCGCGGCTGAGGCTCCGCGTTCCGCATGGCCCGGCTGCCGTGCTACTAGAGGCTGCCGGGACCGGGCACCGCCCGGTCCCGGCATTGTTTGTGCGCCCAGCCGTCGAGGCACGCTGATGGACCTGCTGTGGCAGACCGCCGTCAACGCGACCTATGCCGCCAGCTACATGGCGCTGATCGCGGTCGGGCTGGTGATGATCTTCGGCGTCATGGGCGTCATCAACTTCGCCCACGGCGAGCTGTACATGGTGGGCGCCTATTGCGTGGTGTTCCTGTACGCCCAGGAGACCTTCCCGTTTCTGCTCGCGGTCGCCGCGGGCCTTGTCTTTGTCGGCTTTGTCGGCATCGTCATGGAACGAACGATGTTCCGCCCGCTGCGCGACAATCCGTTGGGCGGCCTCATCGCTTCCATCGGTTTCCTTCTGATCCTGCAAACGCTGGCCGTGTTCGGCTTCGGCCGGCGCATGGGTCACGTGCCGCCCTCGACCCAGGGCAAGATCGAGATTTTCGGCGCCATCCTGACGTATCAGCGGCTGTTTGTGATTGTCGCCGCCATCCTGTTGCTCGCCGCTCTTTGGGCCTTCCTCAAGCGCTCCAAGTTCGGCCGGGCTTTGCGCGCCTGCGCCCAGGACGCCGAAGCTGCCTCCCTCCAGGGCATCTCGATGAACCAGACGGCGCGCGTCGCCATGTTCATCGGCGCCGGCCTCGCAGGTGTAGCCGGCGCCCTGACGGCGCCCCTGGTCAGCCCGACGCCCTATATCGGCCATTCGATCATCGTCACGGCATTCATCATCATCATCGTCGGCGGCGTGGGCAGTCTTGAAGGCGCGGTCATCGCGGCGGTGCTCTACGCCTTCGTCCACACCTTCGTCACGACCTTCTTCGATGGCGTGATCGCCAATATCGTCGGGCTGGCCCTGATGCTCGCCGTGCTGATAGTCCGGCCGACCGGCCTGTTCGGGGCGAGGGAACGTGCCTGAACGGACAGGTGCCATGCAGGCAGCCGGGACCGGCGGCCTGGTCCGGCGCACCGCCTGGCGGCTGCGGCTGGTCTTCCTGTTCGCGATGCTGGCGGCCCTGCCGTACCTGCTGAGTTACTCGCAGCAGGAAATTGCGGTCCTCCTCGTCATCAACGTCCTCCTGGTCTGCAGCTACCGGCTGTTGACGCTGACCGGCGAATGGTCGCTCGGCCATGTTGTCATCATGGGGGTCGGCGCCTATGCCAGTGCGCTGCTGGCGAAGCAGTTCGGCGTTCCGGTGCCGCTCTCCATGCTCCTCGGGGGCTGCATGGCGGCGGCGACCGCCGCGCTCCTGAGCTTCCCGCTGTTCCGGATGAAGGGCTTCTATTTCCTGATCGGCTCCTTCGCGGCCGGCGAGATCATCCGGCTGATCTGGAAACGCTTCACCGATCCTTTCGGCGGCCCCAAGGGCCTGAAGCGCATCGACCCCTTTCCCGACATAGAAGCCAGCTTCCTGTCGGTCGATTTCTACGAGCCGGTCAACTACTACTTCCTGGCGCTGGCTGTCGTATCCGTCTCGCTGTTCGTCCTCTATCGCATTGAACGCTCGCGCATCGGGCTGACCTTCCACGCGATTCACTGGCAGGACCGGCTCGCCGAATCGGTCGGCGTGGACACGTTCCGCTACCGCACGCTGGCTTTCGTCATCGCCTCCTTTTTCGCCGGGATCGCTGGCGGCCTCTACGCCCACTATGTCGGCGCGGTGAATCCGACCCGTTTCAGCGTCGATCAGATGGTCTATGTCCTGGTCTGGGCAATCGTCGGCGGCACCGCCACCTTCCACGGCCCGATCCTCGGCGTTGTCGTGCTCACCGTCATCAACGAGATCGTCCTGCGTGCGCTGGGCCTGGACACGGCCCGTCCCCTGATCTACGGCGCCATTCTGATCCTTTCCGTCCTCTACCTCCCGAACGGGCTCGAAAGCCTCGGACCCCGGCTGCAGGCCCGGTGGCGGCGTTGGCGCGGCGGGCCGGCCGCAGCCGGAAGAGAGCCGGCATGAATGTGCCTGGCGAACGGCCGATTCTGGAAGCCAGAGGCCTGACCCGCCGGTTCGGCGGCCTGGTGGCGGTGAACAATTTCAGTTTTTCGGTACATGAAGACGCGATCCACGGCCTGATCGGGCCGAACGGTGCGGGAAAGACGACGACCTTCAACGTGATCAGCGGTTTCTACGCGCCGACCGCCGGGCGGGTGCTCTTTCGCGGCCTCGACATCTCGGGCCGCAAGACCAGCGCACTCGCTGCGATGGGGCTGGTACGCACCTTCCAGGGCTCGACCCTGTTTCAGGAATTCTCGGTCCTCGACAATGTCCGGGTCGGGCGCCATCTGGGCGCCCGGGCCGGTTTCCTCAGCCGCCTGATCGGCACGGATCGGATATCCGAGCGGGAAGCGGATGCAAAGGCGCGGGAAACGCTGGCCTTTTTCGGACTGGAGGAACTGGCCGGCGAACCGGTGTCGAACTTGCCGCACGGCCACCAGCGAATGCTCGGTATGGCGGTCGCCCTGGCCGCTGAACCGAAGGTGCTGCTGCTCGACGAGCCTTTCACCGGCATGAACCCCGAGGAGACCCGGCGCATGATGGCGCTGGTCCGGCGCATCCGCGACCGCGGTGTCACCATCATGCTGGTCGAACATGACATGCAGGCGGTGATGAATCTCTGCGACATCATCACGGTGATGAATTTCGGCGCCTTGCTGGTCGAGGGCGCGCCGGAGGCGGTGCGCAACGATCCCGCGGTGATCGAAGCGTATCTCGGCTCGACCGACGGAGCCGGCCATGCTTCTTGAAATCCGGGATATCGAGGTACGCTACCAGAAGACTGCGGCGCTCAAGGGCGTCTCGATGACGGTGCCTGCGGGCGGCATCGTGACCATCATCGGCGCCAACGGCGCCGGCAAGACGACCGGCCTGCGCGCCATTTCCGGACTGGAGCCGCTGACCCGGGGCGAAATCCGCTTCGACCATGCAAGGATCGACGGACTGGCGCCCGAGGAGATCGTGCGCCGGGGCATTGCCCACGTGCCGGAGGGCCGGCGGGTGTTTCCGGACCTGACGGTCGAGGAAAACCTGCACACGGGCGCCTTCCTGCGCACGGACAAGGCCGCCGTCCAGGCATCGCTGGCCGGAGTCTTCGACCATTTTCCGCGCCTCGCCGAGCGGCGCCGGCAATCGGCGCGGTCCATGTCCGGCGGAGAACAGCAGATGCTGGCGATCGGCCGGGCGTTGATGAGCGCCCCCCGGGTGCTGTTGCTGGACGAGCCGTCGATGGGCCTGTCGCCGGTGATGGTCCAGGAGATCGCGCGGATCGTCACCGATATCTCGGGACGCGGCATCCCGGTCGTGCTGGTCGAGCAGAACGCGGAAATGGCGCTGCGGCTGGCGCGGTATGCCTATGTGCTCGAGACCGGGACCGTGGCGCTGGAAGGCCCGGCAACGGACCTCCGCGAGAACGCTCATGTCCGCCGCGCCTATCTCGGCGGATAACACCGGCAGGACAGCGGCGGAGCGGTTTTGCATCCGGGGAGGCGTCCAATCACGGCTCAAGGGCCGGAGCGGAAGGAATCCGTAGCGCATGCAATCCGGGTCCGGGGATGGTAAACGGTCGGTCTTCGCACTCCCTGCATACCCGATGCCCGTGAAGGACGACGACATGACCGACGCCTCCGCTTACGAACCGCCGAAAGTCTGGACCTGGGAGCAGGAAAGCG
>JAJECZ010000493.1 GCA_022821735.1 Alphaproteobacteria bacterium
GACGAGGCGATCCAGTACCGCATCACCACGGAGCGCGACGGAGCGGAATGCGGCCCGGTCGTGCTGGCGGGGCCGACCTGCGACGAGGCCGACGTGCTCTACCAGCACAGCCACTACCGGCTGCCGCTGACCCTGGAGGTCGGCGACAGGGTGGCGATCGAGTCGGCGGGCGCCTATACGGCCTCCTACAGTTCGGTCAATTTCAACGGCCTGCCGCCGCTTGCGACCTACTGCATCTGAGCCGCGAGCGCCTGTCCTCATTGACAGCGCGGGCACGACCACCAGATAATCGACGGTAGTTGGAGCATGTCGACACGATGAGCGTAGGACTCAGCATTTCCGACCGGGCCGCCGAGCGGGTCTCGGTCCTGCTCAAACAACAGGAGGGCGCGGGCCTGATGCTGCGCGTCACCGTGTCGGGCGGCGGCTGTTCCGGCTTCCAGTACGGCTTCGCCTTCGACGATGCGCGCCATGACGACGACCTCGTGTTCAGCCATGCCGGCGTCGATGTCGTGGTGGACGAGATGTCGCTGGAGCTGCTGGAAGGCGCGGAGATCGATTTCGTTGAGGACCTCGCCGGCGCCGCCTTCCGGATCGACAATCCCAACGCGACGGCTTCCTGCGGCTGCGGCTCGTCCTTCGCCGTCTGAATGAAGATCGCAAGCTGGAACGTCAACTCGATCAAGGCCCGCCTGCCCGCCGTGATCGACTGGCTGGAGACGGCCGCGCCCGACGTACTGGCGCTGCAGGAGATCAAATGCACCGCCGACGCCTTCCCGTTCCTCGAAATCGAGGCGGCGGGATACCGCGCGACGGTTCTCGGCCAGAGAACCTATAACGGCGTCGCGCTGATCTCGAAAACCGCCCCGGAGTCGGTGCACGAGGGATTGCCCGGCGACGATGAGGACGACCAGGCGCGCTATGTAGAGGCGGTGTTCGAAGGTGTGCGCGTCGCCTCGATCTACCTGCCGAATGGCAACCCGGTCGGGAGCGACAAGTTCCCCTACAAGCTCGCCTGGATGGCGCGGCTGAAACGCCATGCGGCGCACCTGCTGGCGGACGAGGTGCCGACGGTGCTTGGCGGGGACTTCAACGTCATTCCGGAACCGGAAGACTGCTACGACCCCGACGACTGGACGGGCGATGCGCTTTACCGCCCCGAGAGCCGGCGGGCGTTCCGGGAAATCCTTTATCTCGGCTGGGCGGACGCCTTCCGGTCGCTCCATGCGCGGCGGGGCGGCGCCTTCACCTTCTGGGACTACCAGCGCGGGCGCTGGCAGCGGGGCGAAGGCATCCGCATCGACCACCTGCTGCTGTCGCCGGCGGCAGTGGACCGGCTGGAGGAATGCGATATCGACACGATCCCCCGCAGCCGCCCGAAAGCCTCCGACCACACTCCCGTCTGGTGCCGCCTCGGCCCCGCCTCCCAGGCCGCAGACCTGTTCCAATCCGCCACCGGGGATGCCTAGCGCGCCTGCCCGAAGGCGCCGGAGCCGGCATATCGCATGGCCTGTTCGAAGCCGGGCATTCGCCGAGCCGTCGCCGGTTCCACTTCCGAACCCTTGTCCCCGGTCACCGTGAAGAACGCGGTTTCGCGGTGAAGGCAGCCGGAGGGGCAATTGCCCCAGGCGCGGTCGATCTCCGCCGCGAGTCCCCGCCGCCTTTCCGGGTCGAAAACGAGGCAGCCGCCGCATTCGGCCACGAGAATGCGGCCGGCCAGAATCCCGGCCTCGCCGCCCTCTGCCGGAGCGCTCCATGCCGGCAGCAGCAGCGCTATCGCCGCCGCCAGGGTCCGGAAGCCTCGCACGCTCATACCCCGCATGGTAGGAATCGGGCATGGACTTCACAAACAGGACGATCATCGTGACCGGCGGCGCCTCCGGCATCGGGGCGGAAACGGTCGGCATGCTACGCGCCGCAGGCGCGGAAGTGCTCGTGGTGGACCGGGACGCCTCCTCCGGCCTTGTCGGCGACGTCACCGACCCGGCGCTGGTCGCCGCAGCGATGGAGCGCTGCCCGAGGCTCGACGGCCTGGTGACGGCGGCGGGCATCTCCGAGAGCGGCGTCGCCATCGCCGATATCGACCCGGATGACTGGGACCGGGTGTTCGCCGTCAACGTCAAGGCGACCTGGATGTGGATGGCGGCGGCCATCGAACCCATGCGCACGGCGGGCGGCGGTTCCGTGGTCGGCATCGCTTCGCAACTCGCCTTCGCCGGCGGCTCGCTGAACGCTGCCTATATCGCGTCCAAGGGCGCCGTCGTCTCTCTGGTCCGGACGGCGGCGGTCGAGCTTGCCGGCGACGGCATCCGCGTCAATGCGGTCGCGCCCGGCGCCACCGAGACGCCGATGCTGAACCGCAGCCTTTCGCGCCAGGCGGACCCGGATGCGGCCAGGGAACGCTCCCGCACCCGCCATGCCATGGCCCGCTTCGGCAAGCCGAACGAGATCGCGGAGGCGATCTGCTTCCTGCTGTCGGACCGGGCGAGCTTCATTACCGGCACCACGCTCCCGGTGGACGGCGGCTGGCTCGCGGCCTGACTAGGAGCCGGCCAGCCGGGCTTCGGCCGCGGCAAGCTCTTCCGGCGTGTTGATGTTGAAGAAGGGGTCGCCTTCGGGCGAGACCGGAAATTCCACGTCGGCCATGCGGTGGCGGGCGGTCCAGCGATCCACCTTGCGGAGCCCTTCCTCCGCCAGCGCATGGCGCAGGTCGTCGGCGAGCCGGGTGGCCCAGAGCGCGAAGACCGGGTGGCGCTGCCCGCCGGAGGTCGCGGTGACGATCTCGGCGCGGTCTGCCTCGGCCGCCAGGTCGTGCACCAGCGTCCCGGGAAAGAAGGGCGCATCGCAGGGGAAGCTCGCGACCCAGCCATAGCCGGCCTCGCGCGCCCAGAGCATGCCGGCGAGCACGCCCGCGAGCGGCCCGACGAATCCCGTCACCGGATCGGGCAGCACGGGCAGGCCGAGTTCCGCGAATTCCTCCGCCGGCGCGTTGGCGTTGACGGCGAGGCGGGCCACCTGCGGGGCGGCGCGGGCGGCGGCATGAGCCAGCAGCGGCCGGCCGTCGAGGAGCGCCATGCCCTTCAGCCCGCCGCCCATGCGCCGGCCGAGGCCGCCCGCCAGCAGCAGGCCGGCGCAGTCCCGCCGGGGGTCGGGCGGCACCGGGCTCAGGCGGCGTCGCCGGTGGCGACTTCGGGGTTCGCGTCGAACACGAGGCGCTCCGTGCCGGAGAGCGCGATGAAGCGCTTGCCCTTGGCCCGCCCGACCAAGGTCAGCCCGGCCTGCCGGGCGAGCGCCACGCCCGAGGCCGTGAAGCCCGAGCGGGAAATAAGGATCGGCACGCCCATCTGCACGGTCTTGATGACCATCTCGCTGGTGAGCCGCCCGGTGGTGAAGAACAGCTTTCCCTCCGGCGAAACGCCGTTGAGACGCATATAGCCCGCGATCATGTCCACGGCATTGTGCCGGCCCACATCCTCCAGATAGAGGATCGGCCGGTCGCCCTCGCAGAGCACGCAGCCGTGGATCGCGCCTGCCGCCAGATAGAGGCTCGGGCGGCGCGCGATCTTGGCCGAGAGCGTGTAGATCCAGGAGGTGTAGAGCGGGTCCGGGGGCAGGTCCGCTGCCTCGAAACTGTCCATCACGTCGGCGAACACCGTGCCGACGGCGCAGCCCGAAGTGCGGACACGGCGTTCCAGCCGGTGCTCGTAGTCGGTCATGCGCGCCGTGCGCACGATGGCGACATCGAGCTCGTCGTCTATGACGATGCCGGTGATCTCGTCGTCCGGGCGCAGCATGTTCTGGTTGGCGAGGAAGCCGACGGCGAGCCAGTCGGCATGGTCGCCGACCGTCATCGCGGTCACGATCTCCTGGCTGTTCAGGTAGATGGTGAGCGGGCGTTCCACCACGACGCGCGTGCTGCGCTCCCGTCCCTCGTGGTCGATGCCGGTGACGGCTTCGGTCAGCCTCGGGTCGTCCGGGTCCGGCGCAACCAGGAACTCCTGCATGAACTCGCTCATGTTCTCCACTATGCTCTCGGGCATGGAGAGGCTCAACGACTGTTTCGCGGCGGGCGACCGGTTGCTGACCGTCGGCGAGGCGGCCGAACGGCTCCGGACGCGCCTCGGCCCGGCGGTCGGCCGGGAGCGGGTTCCGCTGGCGGAGGCGCGGGGCCGGATCCTGGCGGAGCCGCTCGTGAGCGGCCTCGACGTGCCGGGTTACGACAACGCCGCCGTGGACGGCTACGCCTTCGCTCACGGCCGGGCGCATTACCGCATCGCCGGGCGGGCCGCGGCGGGACGGCCCTTTCCGCATCCGCTCGGACCCGGCGAGGCGGTCCGCATCCTGACCGGCGCGCCGGTGCCGGAAGGCGCCGACACGGTGGCGATGCAGGAGGACTGCGAGCTCGACGGCGAAACCGTGACGGTGCCGGCGGGCCTCAAGGCGGGCGCCAACTACCGCATGGCCGGCGAGAACATCCGCCGGGGCGAGGCGATCTTCGGGGCCGGCCAGCGCCTCGGGCCGCTGCAACTGGGCGTCGCCGCCTCTCTGGGCGAGACCGCGCTCGACGTCTTCCGGCCGCTTCGCGTCGCGCTGTTCTCCACCGGGGACGAACTTGCGCGCCCCGGCGAACCGCTGGCGCCGGGGCAGGTCTACGACTCCAACCGGACGATGCTGCGCGCCTTCCTTGAGGCCGACGGGCTTGCCGTGACGGATCTGGGCATCCTCCCCGACGATGCGCCCTCGGTGAAGGCGGCGCTGGCCGGGGCGGCGGCCGGGCACGACGCGGTGATGACCTCGGCAGGCATCTCGACCGGCGACGAGGACCATGTGGCGGCGGCCGTTCCGGCGCTTCATTTCTGGCGCCTCGCGGTGAAACCCGGCCGGCCGCTGGCGCTCGGCAGCATCGGGAATGCGGCCTTTGTGGGCCTGCCGGGCAATCCGGTGGCGGCCGCCGCCTGCCTGCTGATGCTGGTGCGCCCGATGCTGGGCCTGCTGGGCGGCGCCGGCTGGGAAACGCCGCCGTCGGTGCTCGTACCTGCCGGCTTCGCCATGAAGAAGAAGACCGGGCGGCGGGAATGGCTGCGCGTCCGCCTCGGCGAGGACGGCGCGGCCAGAAAGGCCGGCCCCGACGGCTCGGCGCTGCTGCGCGTCATGGCCGAGGCCGACGGCCTGCTCGACGTGCCCGAGGACGTGGCCGCCATCGCCCCCGGCGACCGCTTCCCGATGCTGCGGCTCTGACCACGCCCGCCCGTGCGCCCGCAGGTCCTGACCGTCGGCCACTCCAACCATGCGCCGGAAGCCTTCCTGGCGCTGCTGACGCGGCACGGCGTGACGGCGCTCGGCGACGTGCGCTCCGCGCCCTGGAGCCGCTTCAATCCCCATTTCAACCGCAAGGCGCTCTCGGCGTCGCTCTCCGCCGGCGGCATCGCCTATGTCTGGCTCGGGCGCGAGCTCGGCGGCCGGCCGGACGACCCGGCCTGCTACGAGGACGGCGAACTCCGCTACGACCGCCTTGCCCGGACCGCGCTCTACCGGCAGGGGATCGAGCGCGTCCTGCGCGGCGCGGCGGAGCACCGGCTGGCGCTGATGTGCTCGGAGAAGGACCCACTCCACTGCCACCGCGCGCTGCTGGTCTCCCGCTCGCTCGAGGACGAAGGGCTGGAGATCGCGCATATCCTCGCGGACGGCAGCCTCGAACCTCATGACAGCGTCATGGACCGGCTGCTCGCCGCCCACAGCCCGGACGACGACCTGTTCGCGGAACGAAAATCGCGCGCCGACCGGATCGCCGAGGCCGCCCGCACGCCGCCGCGCCGCCGCAAGCGCGCCTGACCCGCGCCCCGGAAGGCGGCGCGGCTGTCGGGACACCCCCTCGGAAGTGTCATGAAATGTCATGTTTTGTCATGAGGGGGCCGCGCGATGTCATGATGTGTCATGTTTTGTCATGCTCCGGCGATTGGCGGCCGGCGCTCCGGGTCTTCCATCCGGTTTCTTCGGCTTCCCGTTTTCGTCATGGTCTCTCCTTTCCGTATATCCTCATTTTGTTCTCTTCACCGCCCGGGCAGCGGGACCCTGATTCGCGCGTATCGCGGGCGGGCGGGCGCGCGCGTCAGCGCCGGCGCGGTTCGCGCGCCTGATTGCGCCTGCGCGCGCGTAGGCCCAAACGCAGGGCGCACTTGTCCCGTCAGCTTCCGAGGGTATTTTTCGCGCCGGCGCGAACCGGGAGAGTGAACGGCCCGCGCGGATGCCGCCGCCTCTCTCCCGGCCTATCTAGTTACGGAACCAGGGGGAGTCAAGCCCTAAAGCAGAAATTTTTCATAAATTTCGAACAAAATGATCTTACAGCCGTGGAGCCTGTCATACAGCCCACAGCGGCGGCGCGCCGGGGCGGTGGAAGTCGATCCAGGCGCCGAGCCCGTCCGACGGCGGGACCAGCAGGCGGTCCGGCCGCCCATGGACGGTAATGCCCGCGTTCGCAAGAAGGAAGCGCGTGCGGTCCAGGTCGGCGCTCTCGATGCCGACGGCGGCGGCGAAGGGCGGCAGCGGGTGGGGCGCGTCCGGCAACAGTTCAGCGAGCGCATCCGGGCCGGCGAGCGCGAAGCGGCCGCGGTTGAGCGCGATCTCGAAAACCGGTCCCGACCTGCGCGCGGGACGGTTGGCGAAACGCGCATAACGCCCGGCGGCCTCCTCCGGGTCGGCGACGATCTGCAGGAAGCCGGTGAGCGCCCGCGCGGCGTTGGCATGGCGGTCCATGCCCGGCAGCCAGATCAGCTCCGGCGTCTCGTGAGTGAGCAGTTGCACCCGGCCTTCCGGCATCGCTTCGGCGGTCGCCCGGCGCACGGTCGCGCGCACGATGCGCCCGTCCTCCAGCGGGCGGCGCAGGAAGACAGTCGGGCGCATATCCGTGTCGCCGGCATCGTGCTCTTCGACCCGTTCATGCGCGAGCGCAATCAGGTGCAGCCCCTCATAGCGCGCGACGCCGGCGGCGAGTTCCGCGCCGAGCGGCGTGTCCGCTATCTGGCCCAGCGCCTCGATATAGCCCGCCTCGAAGGTGATGAGCCGGTTGGCCGTGCCCGACCGCACGAGTTCGCCGTCGGAGCTGTTGTAGTGAATATTGACCGGCG
>JAJECZ010000097.1 GCA_022821735.1 Alphaproteobacteria bacterium
CAGGCGGCGGTCCGCGCGCGGGCTGAGGCCGGCGCCGCCGAGCGCCAGCGGGCCGTCCTCCGGCAGCACGCCCTTCGCCTTGTAGCTGGTGACGAGCGGCGCGCCGAACCGCCGGCAGAAATCCGCGACGGCCGCCTCCGCCCGCTGGTTCAGCACGTCGAGGCCGGCGATGACGAGCGGGCGGCGGGCCTCGGCGAGCCACGACCGGGCTTCCTCCAGCGCCGGGCCCTCCGCCGGGCCGACCGCGGCCGGCGGAGGCTCCGGGGCGGGCTCCGGGGCGGGCTGCTCGCGGGTCTGCACGTCGATGGGGATGTCCAGCAGCACCGGGCCGGGCCGGCCTTCCGTCGCGATGGCGACCGCCCGGTCGGCGAGCAGGGCGGCCATGCCGTCCTCCACCCGGAACGCCGCCTTGGCGACCGGCTCCACCAGCTTCACATGGTCGAGCACCTGGTGGGTGTAGGCGTGGCGCTCGTCGGTGGAGACGCAGCCGGTCAGCACCACCATCGGCACGCGGTCCTGCCAGGCGTTGGCGATGGTGTTGACCGCGTTGGCGAGGCCGGGGCCGATGGTGGCGACCAGGATCGCCGGCGCGCCGTCATGGTGGTGGACGCCCTCGCCCATGAAGCCCGCGCAGGTCTCGTGCCGGGCGAGCACCACGCGGATGCCGGCCCGGTCGAGCGCGTCCATGACCGCCAGCACCTCACCGCCCGGAATGCCGAAGGCGTGCCGGCAGCCGGCCGCCGCCAGCCGCCGCGCGATCAGGTCCGCTGAGTCGGGCACGCCGCCGCCGGTCCGGAACGGGGGGACAGCGCCCTATTCCGCCGGGGCCGCCGGAGGGTCGTCCGCCCTCATGTTGCGGCCGGCGATATAGTCCCGCACGATCGTGAGCTGGCCCTTGATCTCCGCCAGGCCGGCCTCGACCGCCCGCAGCAGCTCCTCCAGGCTGTCAATGCGTTTCTCCAGGCCGTCGATGCGCTTGTCCAGACCGTCCATGCGCTTGTCCAGGCTGTCCATGCGCCTGTTCAGGCCGTGCATGCCCTGCAGGATGACGCCGCCCAGCGCCGCGCCGACCGCGAGAATGGCAATCAGTTCGGGACTCATGGGGAAAGGGTTTAGCAGAAGGGGGCAGACGCTGCCACCCGCTCCCTCTCCCCCGGGACCGCCGCGTTTACCGGAAGCGGTTGACGCGGGCGAGCGCCCAGGCCGGGACGAGCGCCAGCACGAACAGCAGGGCGAGCACGAGGAAGCCGTCCTGGAAGCTGAAGGCGGTGGCCTGCGCATAGACGGCCTGCCCGAGCCAGTCGAGCGCCGCCTGGCGCGTCTCCGCCTCCGGCAGCCCGGCCCGGTCCAGCAGCAGGGCGAGGCCGGCGAGCAGGTCGCGCGAGGCGGCGTTGCCGGGCGTCTGCGTCACCGCCAGCGCCTCGGCATAGACCAGCATGCGCGATTCCAGCACCAGCACGATCACGCCCGTCCCGGTGCCGCCGCCGAGCTGGCGGAAGAAGTTGATCGCGCCGCCCGCCTGGTTGAGCCGGTCCTGCGGCAGGGCGGAGAGCGCGGCCGTCATCAGCGCCGGGTTGATCCAGGCCATGCCGAAGCGGCCGATGCCGGCGAACAGGACGAGCGACCAGTAGGGCGTGTTCGCGTCCGCCACCGAGAACAGCGCCGCGCCGAGCGCGAAGCAGAGCAGCCCGCCCATGACCGGGATCCAGGTGGGCGCGACGTCCGAGGCGCGGCCGGTCAGCGGCAGCATCGCCACCACAAGCAGGCTCGCCGGCAGCAGCAGCAGGCCGGCCTCGGTCGCCGTCTGGTTCTGCACCAGCTGGCCGAACACGGGGATGGCGTAGCTGGTGGCGAAATTGCCGGCGCCGAACACGATGGCGATGCAGACCGCCGAGGCGAACGCCCGGTTGCGCAAGAGCGAGAGGTCCAGCAGCGAGGCGCCGGCGCGCATCTGCGAGAGCAGGAACAGCGTGGCCGCTACCGCGCCGAGCGCCGTCTGGAACAGGATCGCGTCCGAGGTCCAGCCGAGCCGGAGCCCGGTCGAGAGCACCGACATCAGGCAGAACAGCGCGACGCACAGCAGCGCGTAGCCCGACCAGTCGAAGCGCGGGAAGGGTCCGCGCGGCCGGGCCTGCGGCATGAACACCAGGCCGAGGAAGAAGGAGAGCGCGACGAAGGGCAGCGTGACGATGAAGATGTGCCGCCAGGAGAGCAGGTCGATGGTGACGCCGCCGACCACCGGCCCGATGCCGAGCGCCAGCGCCAGCGCCATGGTGTAGATGCCCATCGCCATGCCGCGCCGGTCGGCCGGGAAGACCTGGAAGACGGTCACCATCACCAGCGGCTGGACGACGCCCGAGGCGAAGCCCTGGATCACCCGCCCGGCGATGATGAAGTCGAGCGTCGGCCCGAAGGCCGCCATCAGCCCGCCGGCGAAGAAGAGCGCGATGACGATCAGGAAGGTGTGGCGCTGGCCGAAGCGCGCGACGAACCAGGCGTTGAGCAGCTGGCTCGCCGTCATGGCGACGATGAAGCCCGTGGTCAGCAGATGCGCCCGGTCCTGGCCGACGCCGTAGGCGCCCATCACGTCGGGCACCGCGACCGCCACCACCGTGCCGGTCAGCACCATGGTGAAGGAAGCCGTCATGCCGGTGAAGGTGGCGAGCCAGCGGTAGGCCGGGCCGAACCGGGCGTAGAGGGCCTCGACGGTCTCCTCGGTCTCGACGGCCTCTCCGGTCAAGACGGGCGGCGGGCCGCGCCCTTCACCCGCGCGCCCCGGCGAAGCCTCCGAGGAAGGCGGAGAGGTTGGCGCCGAGCGCGTCGAGATTGTAGCCGCCCTCCTGCACCAGCACGGTCGGCAGGCCGAGCGCGCCGATCCGCCGGCCGATCTCGCCGAAGCCGGGCGTGGTCACGCGCAGGACGCCGATGGGGTCGCCCTCGAAGGCGTCGAAGCCGGCGGAGACCAGCAGCGCCTCCGGGGCGAAATGGCGGACGGCCTCCAGCGCCAGGTCGAGCGCGTCGACGAAGACCGCGTCGTCCGCGCCCGGCGCGAGGGGCAGGTTGAGGTTGAAGCCGCGGCCGTCGCCCTCGCCGATCTCGTTCGCATAGCCGGCGAAGAACGGGAAATAGTCGGCCGGGTCGCCGTGCAGCGAGACGAACAGCACGTCGCGCCGGCGCCAGAAGATGCCCTGCGTGCCGTTGCCGTGGTGGACGTCGAAGTCGAGGATCGCGACGCGGCTCAGCTCCCGGCGCATATATTCGGCGGCGATGGCGACGTTGTTCAGGTAGCAGAAGCCGCCGGCGAGGTCGGAGAAGGCGTGGTGGCCGGGCGGGCGGCAGAGCGCATAGGCGGCGTCCTCGCCGTCGAGCACCAGGCGCGCGGCGTGGGTCGCGGCGTGGGCGGCGGCCATCGCGGCCTCCCAGGTGCCCTCGACGATGGGCGAGCTGCCGGTCGCCATGTAGTAGCCGGCCTGGCCGTCGATGCCGCTCGGCCGCCCGTGCATGTGGCGGCCCGGATGGGCGTAGGGCTGCACCGCCGGCGTCGGGTCGGCGAGCTTCTGCCAGCGTATCCACGCGCTCTCCAGGAAGACGAGGTAGCCGGGGTCGTGGACGGCGGCCCTCGGCGCGCGCCCGTAGTCGGGCGGCTCGACGACCTCGTGCCCGTCCCGCTGCACGGCGGCGAGCAGCTCCTCCGCCCGCTGCGCCACCTCCCAGTGCGGCACTTCCACGCCGCGCGTCAGGATGGTCGGCGGCCGATGGCGCTCATGCGCCGCTGTGTAGACGGTTTTCAAGGCTCCGCTCCTCCCCCGGGACGGTAGCAGCGGGAGGGGGCGCTGTCGAAGGAAGTCTCAGGCCGCTCTCACGTAGCAAGCCTCCATGCCGTGGCGCCGCATCACCTCCTCCAGCGGCAGCGTGTCTTCCTTGCCGTCGCGGTAGGCGCCCAAGCGTTGTTCGGCGATACGCAAATCCGCCAGGTCTTCCAGACGCTCCAACGCCGCGCGGCAGGTGTCCCGGTTTTCGCCTTTGCCCGAATCCGGCATGGCCGCCCCTACTCCGCCACCTTCACGCACATCTTGCCGAAATTGTCGCCGTGGAAGAGGCCGATGAAGGCGTCGGGGGCGCGCTCCAGGCCCTCGACCACGGTCTCGCGCCAGCGGAGCCTGCCGTCGCGGATCCAGCCGCCGACATCGCTCAGGAAATCGTCGGTGCGCTCGCGGTGGTCGGAGACGATGAAGCCCTGCATCCGGATGCGCCGGCCGACCACGAGGAACAGGTTGTTCGGGCCCGGCCTCGGCGCGCTGTCATTGTAGCCCGCGATCATGCCGCAGGCGACGATGCGGCCGAAGAAGTTCATCTGCGAGAGCGCGGCCTGGAGGTGCTCGCCGCCCACATTCTCGAAATAGACGTCGATGCCGTCCGGGCAGGCGGCGGCGAGCGCGGCCTCCAGGTCCCCGCAGGTCCTGTAGTTGATCGCGGCGTCCACCCCGGCCTCGTCGCTGAGCCAGGCGCATTTCTCGTCCGAGCCGGCGGAGCCGACCACGCGGCAGCCCTTCAGCTTCGCGATCTGGCAGACGACCGCGCCGACCGCGCCCGAGGCCGCCGAGACGAACACCGTCTCGCCCTCCTTCGGCCGGCCGATGTCGAGCAGGCCGACATAGGCCGTCTGGCCCGGCATGCCGAGTACGCCGATATTGGCCTGGAGCGGCGCGATGTCGGGATCGACGGCCCGGAGCGCCTTGCCGTCGGCCGCATGGTAGTCGCGCCAGCCCCCGCCGGTGCCGAACACATGCGTGCCCGCGGGGAAGCGTCCGCCCTTCGACTCCTCGACGCGCCCGACGAAATAGCCGTCCAGCGGCTCGCCGATCTGGAACGGCGGCGCATAGCTCTTCCGGTCGCTGATGCGCCCGCGGATATAGGGATCGACCGACATCCAGAGCGTGCGGACGAGCATTTCGCCCTCGCCGGCGACCGGCATGGGCGCGGTCTCCAGGGCGAAATTCTCGGGCGTCGGCAGGCCGACGGGCCGGCTTTTCAGGACGATCTGGCGGTTTTCGGTCATCGGGCGTCTCTCCTCATCGGGCGGCGGCGCACCATGCCTTCACACGGCGGCGAAGGCAAGGAATGAAGCCGGGGCATAATTTTCCTGCCTTGCGTGTAACTTTATGTCCGGGCGGGAGATTGCCGTCGAGGCTTATTCATGCCAATTAGCGCCGTCATGCGCAGGCTCTTGGCATTGTTCCTCGCCCTGCCGGTCCTGGCCGCGCCGCCCGTTTCCGCAGCCATCGACCGGGGGCCGGTCGCCACGATCGCCATGATCGCCGAGCCGCTCGGCATCGACAGCCTGATGGGCCCCGGCGTGGACCCGCACCTCTACAAGCTGACGCGGGCCGACATCGCCCGGCTGATCGAGGCCCCGCACCTCCTCTATTGCGGCCTCGGCCTGGAGGGCAAGATGCTGGACGCCTTCGAGCGGCTCTCCGCGGCCGGAAAGCCGGCAACCGCCGTCTGCGAGACGGTGCCCGAGGCAAAGCGCCTGCAGGCCGCCGCAGGCTATGCGGGCGCGGCCGACCCGCATCTGTGGATGGACCCCGCGCTCTGGGCCGAGGCGCTGGCAGCCGCCGCAGGCCGGCTCGGCATGCCGGCCCCGGACGGTTTCGCGCGCCTCGACGCCTATGCGCGCGCCAGCATCGAAAGCATCCCGGCGCAAGCACGCGTGCTGGTCACCGCGCATGACGCGTTTGCCTATTTCGGCCGCCGCTACGGGCTGGAGGTCGTGGGTATACAGGGCGTCAATACCGAGTCGGAGGCAGGACTCCGCGCCATTGAGGAGGCGGTCGAGACCGTCGTCGCGCGCCGGCTTCCTGCGGTCTTCGTCGAATCCACCGTCTCCGACCGCAATGTCCGCGCCATCGTCGAGGGCGCGGCAGCACGAGGGCACCGGGTCGCCATCGGCGGGCGGCTGTTCTCGGACGCAATGGGGCCGGAAGGGACCTATGAAGGGACCTATGTCGGCATGATCGACCACAATGTCACCACCATCGCGCGCGCGCTCGGCGGCATTGCGCCGGAACGCGGGATGCAGGGAAAGCTCCGGATCCATGACCGCTGACACGCAGTCCGCCTCTCCCTTCGAGGCAAACGGGCTCACGGTCGCGCTCGGCGGCCGGCCCGTGCTCTGGAACGTCGATGTCCGGCTGCCGGCGCGCGGCATGTCGGCCGTCGTCGGGCCCAACGGCGCCGGCAAGTCCACCCTCTTCAAGGCGGCGCTCGGCCTGGCCCCGGTGCTCACCGGCCAGGTACGCCTGCTGGGCGAGCCGGTCGCGCGGGTCCGCCGCCGCATCGCCTACATGCCGCAGCGCAGCAGCGTCGACTGGGACTTTCCGGTTTCCGCCCGCGATGTTGCGGCAATGGGCCTTTACGGCCGGGTCGGCTGGTTCCGCCGCCTGACGAAGCGCCATCTGGAAGCGGCGGATGCGGCGCTGGAGCGGGTGGGCCTTGCCGACTTTCGCAATCGCCAGATCGGGCGGCTCTCGGGCGGCCAGCAACAGCGCGTCTTCCTTGCCCGCGCACTGGCCCAGGAAGCCGAGCTTCTGCTGCTGGACGAGCCCTTCTCCGGCATCGATACCGCCTCCGAAGCAGCGATACTGGACGTGCTGGCCGGCCTCGAAGGCGAGGGGCGGCATATCGTGTGCATCCACCACGACCTGCGCACGGTCGCCGCCTATTTCGACCATGTGACGGTGCTGAACGCCGTCGCCATAGCGAGCGGCCCTCCGGCCGAAGCTCTCGGCGAAGAGACTCTCCGGCGCGCCTATGACGCGTCCGGCCTGAGGCCGCGCGCGCTGGCGGCCTGATGATCGGAGCCGGCGACGGCCTGCTGGAGGCGCTGACCTTCCGGGCCGGCTACAACACCGGCGTGGTCATGGCGGGCTCGGCGGCGCTGGGAGCCGCCGGCGGCGGCGTCGGGGCCTTCCTCCTCCTGCGCGCGCGGGCGATGGCGGCCGATGCCGTCGGCCATGCGACGCTGCCGGGCATCGTGCTCGCCTTCATCGCCGCGGGCGCGCTGGGGGCCGAGGGCCGCGCCCTGCCGGTGCTGCTCGCCGGGGCGGCGCTGACCGGCATTCTCGGCATGGCCGCCGCCGAGGCCCTGACGCGCCGCACCCGCCTCGCCCCGGACGCCGCCATTGCGATAGCGCTCAGCGTCTTCTATGCGGTTGGCATCGTGTTGCTCTCCTGGGTGCAGACCCTGCCGGCGGGCAGCCAGGGCGGGCTCGAGAGCTTCATCCTGGGCCAGGCGGCGGCGCTGTCCGCCGCGGAAGCCCTCGGACTGGCCGTTGCGGCGTTGCTTGCGCTCGGCCTGCTGCTCGCGCTGTTTCGTCCGCTCGGCCTCCTCTGTTTCGACGAACACCATGCGCGCGCGCGCGGCTGGCCGGTCGCCGGGCTGGATGCGGCGCTGCTGGGCCTCGGCGCTCTCGTCACGGTGCTCGGCCTCCAGTCGGTCGGGCTGGTGCTGGTGGTCGCCCTGCTCATCCTGCCGGCGGTGGCAGCGCGGTTCTGGTCCGAGCGGCTCGCGGGCATCTTCTGGCTCTCGGTCGGCTTCGGCGCCGGCGGCGCGTTCCTGGGCGCGGCCGCCTCATCCGTCTGGTTGCGCGCGCCCACCGGCGCCTCCATCGTGCTGGCGCTCGGACTTGTCTTCGCCGCGAGCCTGCTGGCCGCGCCGCGGCGCGGCATCGTCGCGGAGGCCGTCCGCCGGGCCCGCGCCGGCTGGCAGGTGCGCGCCGCCCGGGCGCTTCAGGCCGGACGCGGCTATCCGGGCGCCGGCCTGTTCGGCTGGCGGCGCAGCGGAAGGCCCACGGCCCGCGGCGCGGCGGCGGTCGCCCGCCTTGAGCTCTGGGACCGTTGCCTCGCGGAAGTCCCGGAAGCTCTGCCGGCCGAGCTCGCCTGGGGCATAGACCCGCTGCCTGCCGAAGCGCTGGCGCTGCTCGGCGAGCGTGTCCGGTGAGCCTCTTCTGGCAGGTTGATTTCCCGGCGCTCCTGGCAGCGGGCCTCGCCTCGGGCCTCTGCGCGCTGCTTGGCAATTTCCTCGTGCTGAGGCGCGAGAGTCTCCTGGGCGACGCTATTGCCCACGCCGTGTTGCCGGGCATCGTGGGCGGCTTCATGCTGGCAGGCGCGCTCGCCGCCTCCGCCATGCTTGCCGGCGCACTCGCCGCCGCACTCATCGCTGCAGGCGCGATCCAGGTCGTGCGCCGGCTGGGCCGCATCGAGCCGGGTGCGGCCATGGGCGCGGTCTTCACGGTGATGTTCGCGGCCGGCGTGTTCATGCTGGAGCAGGCGGCGGCACGGAACCTGCATATCGACACCGACTGCGTGCTCTACGGCCAACTGGAAGACATTCTCTGGCTCGATGCGCCGGACATATGGGCGCTGCCGCGCGAAGTCTGGACGCTTGCCGGCGTCTTCGCCGCGGCGGCGGCGGCAGTCCTGCTGGTTGCGAAAGAAATCAGACTGGCCGTGTTCGACCCCGCCTTCGCTGCGGCGCTCGGCTTTCGGCCCGGCCTCATCCATCTGGGCCTTGTGCTGTTCGTGGCGGCGGCAGCGATCGCCTCCTTCGAGGCCGTGGGCTCGATCCTTGTGATCGCCATGCTGATCTGCCCACCTGCCGCCGCGCGCCTGATGACGGACAACTACCGCACGCAGATCCTGCTGAGCATCTCATTGGGAATCGGTTCCGCCTTCGCAGGCTACGGCCTCGCCGGCTTTGCCCCGGCGCTCCTCGGCGCTTCCTGGTCGCTCAACGCCGCCGGCTGCATCGCCGTCGTCTCCGGCCTTGCCGTGGCCGCCGCCGCCCTGTTCGGCCCGCGGCGGCTCTCTTTCGCAAGCGCCGCCGCAAGCCTTGGCAGGGGGTAGCGTAATGGACCGGCGAAACAGGTTGCGGTTCGTCACGCTCGGACCCGCCGGGACCAATCACGACCTCGTCGCCCGGCGCTATCTGGCGTTCCACGGGCTGGACGATGCGGAGGTGGTCCTCATCGACGACTTCTTCGAGGGCCTGGCGATGATGGGCGACGGGCGGGCCGATTTCATGATCCAGGTCGCGGTCCACCCCGACTGCGCCGATACCGTGTCGAAGGCGCATTTCGACTACGGCATCCGCATTATCGACACTTTCATCTCGCCGAGCCGCGATCTCGCCATTCTGACGCGCGCGGAGGTGGCCCGGCCCCGGACGCTCGCGCTGCAGCCGGCGACACGGGGTTACGCCGATATTTCCGCCTGGCCCGAACATGTGCCGGTAAGCTCGATCATGCGCATCGCCGAAGGCCTGCTGGAGGGAAGATATGACAGCGGGCTGACGACGCTTGAGGTCGCCGAACGCCATCCCGGACGATTCCGTGTCGATGCGACGATCGGGACAGTCGACGATCCGTGGCTGGTCTTCGGAGCCGGGCGCGTTTCGACGGGCGGTCTCGTCGCC
>JAJECZ010000111.1 GCA_022821735.1 Alphaproteobacteria bacterium
ATATTTCTCAAGGTGAACATGGCGGGGCCTACAGATCGGAGCCGCCGTCCTCCTCGGCGCCCATTGTTTCGTGCGGGTGGAAATCCGTTCCTTCCGGAGGCGGCGCGCCGCCTCCGGAAGTATCCGCCGGCCTCCCTAGAACTCGGCAGCGAGTTGCAGGGTGACGGTGCGGCCGTCCTTGCCGGTGCCGCCGTTCGTTGCGCCGTAGTCGCTGCTGCTGGCGTATTCAAGCGCAATGCCGACGTTCTCCACGAGTTCGGTGGAGAAGCCGAACAGTACCTTGGTTTCCGGCATTCCAAGCCCGACCGCTTCGCGGGTGCGCTGCCAGCCGGCGGCGACCGCGACCTCGCGGTCGCCCATTTCGAAGGCGTAGGCGGCTTCCACGCCGTAGGCCGAAGGCTGAGCCGGTTCGCCGGCGTAATCCAACTCCTCGATCTTGTCGCGCGCGGTTATGTAGTGTCCGGAGAAGGTCAGGGGTCCAAAACCGAGGCCGGCCGAAACCGCCAAGCCTGCAACCTTCTTCCTGTCCCCGGGCCAGTCTTCGTCTTCCAATTGGTACTCTTCCGCTATGTGCGACTCCCGGAGATCGCTGAGCCAGCCGACGCCGGCATTGAAGCCCATGCCTCCAAGCTCGATCCCGTAATCTGCCTGGACGCCGAAATCGCCGATGCGGTCGCTGCCCTTGTAATCGGCGTCGCCGTTAAAGGCGTAAATCGAACCCGCCAGGCTGCCGGCCTCGAAACCGATCTGGAGCACCGTCTGGTGCGCTTCGCCCAGTTCGAGCGCCATCGGGTCGGAAATGAGTTCGGTCCCAAAATCGGCGAAGGGAAGGAGGATTTGACCGGCGGTAAACGACACCGGCGCCTCGTCCATGCCGATGGTGACGGCGGCGACATCGACTTCCATCTTGCCGTCGTCGTCCATGGTCAACGCAAGTTCGGCGTTGGCGGCGTCGCCGAGTTCGGCCGCGAAGGCGACATCCACGGTGGCCGTGTCGGCGCTCGATGTGGACTTGTCCACATAAGGGCTGTCGTGGACGATCTCGACCTCGATGACGCCGCCGATCCCGATGCCGCCGTCGGCGGCCGCTTCCTCCGCCTGAGCGCGGATGTCGGCTGCGGTCTGCTCCTGCACCGCCACCTTTGCCTTCAGCTTCGCGAGCGCCTGCTCCTTCTCCATCATGGCCGCGTCGCGTTCGGCGAGGCGCTCCTCAAGCTGCTGGATGCGTTTTTCCAGCGCTTCGAGGCGGGCGTCGGTGGCGCTCTGGGCCCAGGCGCTGCCGGACAGCAAACATGCGCCGAGCGCCATCGCCGCCAGTAATTTTTGCATTCTCATGCGTCACATTCCTTTCCGTCGCATTTCCGTTCGGACGCGCCGGACAACCCGCAATATCCGCGCCGGAAGCGCGGACCGGTCCTCCCCATATCCAACGATCCGATATGCGGGTGACAAGCACGCCATTCGGGTGATAAAGAGTGCATGGGCGGCGCTGCGCGGTTGCGCCGCCCATGCAGCGGCAGGGTGGGCTGGAGGAGCGCCTTCCCTGCCGTTTCCGTTAGCGGGTCACTGGAAGACCGCCTCGGGGTCGTCGAGGCTGTCGGACCCTTCGAACTCAAGTCCCGCCAGCTGCAGCGCTTCCGCGGCCTTCGTGATCGCGTCGGTCTGCGCGGTGAGCCCGTCTATGGCGGCTTGCACCCGGTCGTTGCCGGCCGCATTGCCCTCGCCGATCATCTGGTCATAGGCCTCGCCGCCCTCGGCCGACTTCACGAGTTCGGCCATTGCCGCCATGGTGGCGTCAAGACGCTCACGCAGCGCCATGTCCGCTTCGGGCGAAATCGCCGCGACGAGCAAGGACAGGCTCGGGCCCGACACCATGCTGCCGTCGGTCCGCCTGTATTCGCCGAGATAGATGTTCCGGATCCCCAGCGCGTCGTAATAATGCGAGTTGTGGGTGTTGTCGCTGAAGCAGTCATGCTCCTCTTCCGGGTCGTGCAGCAGCAGGCCGAGCTTCATGCGCTCGCCGGCGAGCTCGCCGTAGGAGAGGCTGCCCATGCCGGTGACGATGGTCGCCAGACCTTCGGCGGCATCGCCGCCCACCAGCGCCTTGGTGGCGGGTCCGTAGGCCGTCCATTGCGCCGTCATCCAGGCGAGGTCCTTCACCAGCAGGTCGGCGGCGGCCTTGAGATAGGCGGCGCGGCGGTCGCAATTGCCGCCGGTGCAGTCGGACGTGTTGAAATCCGTCGCCGGCCGCGCGCCCGCGCCCGGCCCGGTACCGTTCAGGTCCTGGCCCCAGAGAAGGAACTCGATGGCGTGGTAGCCGGTCGCGACATTCGCCTCGACGCCGCCGAGCTCGTGCAGCCTGTCGGCCAGCAACGCGGCGTCGATGGAAGAGGCGTCGATCTGCTCGCCCGAGAAAGTGAACATCGCATTGGCAACGACATTCGCGGTGTAGCCGGGGTTCTCCTCCGAGGCGTCGCCGTAGCCGGCATCGACATAGTCGATCAGGCCCTCGTCAAGCGGCCAGGCGTTGACCTTGCCTTCCCAGTCGTCCACCACGGCGTTACCGAAGCGATAGACCTCGCTCTGCTGGTAAGGCACGCGGGAAGCGAGCCAGGCGGCGCGCGCCGCGGCGAGCGTGTCTTCGGACGGGCCGGCGATCAGCTTGTCCACCGCAGATTGAAGCGCCTGGGCGGTGATGAGCGAATCCTCATAGACCGCATGCGCGAGCGCCGCATAGTGCGTCAGCACCTTGCCCTCGGGCGACCCGGCATCGGCCGCGGCCTTGTTTCCTCCGCTGACGGCCGCCACCAGGCCCGACCCCAGCAGGCAGGCGCTGAACGCTGCAGCCAGCATTCTCTTCGTCTTCATGGACCCGCTCCATTCTCGCTAATTGCGAATGCAAACGATTCGCATTATCATGCAGCCTGTCAACCCCCTGCGCGGATTTTTTTTCGATGACCGGGTTCAGGCTCAACGCCGCGGCGGCAGCGCTTCTTGTGCCTCTCGCCGCAATTGCCGGGATATCATCGGCTTCCGAGGCGGAACGCGCGCGGATCGAGGCCGTGACGCGGCCCGCCACCGACTTCTCCGCCCCCGAGCGCTACGAGCGGCGGCCGGGAGGAGCGGCGACCTCGTTCGCGACGCCGAACCGCGACGCCTTTTCCCACCCGTCGGCGAACATGTCCTTCGAGCGCAGGCTCGATTTCGAGGTCGGCGACGGCGTCTTCGTGAAGATCTGGGTCTCGTCTCCCAGCTCGACCCGCTCGTCGGACGGGCTGGGCCCGCTGTTCAACGCGCGGTCCTGCCAGAGCTGCCATGTCAAGGACGGCCGCGGGCGCCCGCCGGTGCCCGGGGACCCGGCGGTGTCGATGGTGCTCCGCCTGTCCGCAGGACCCGGCGGCAGGCAGCCGGACCCGGCCTATGGAGGCCAGCTCCAGAACCGTTCCGTGCAGGGCGTGCCCGCCGAGGGCGGGATGACCACCGCCTGGGAGGAAATCCCGGTCCGGCTGGCCGGCGGCGCCTCGGCGTCCCTGCGCCGGCCCCGGTACGAACTGGCCGGCCTGCGCTACGGGCCGCCCGCCCCGGACCTGCTGATGTCGCCGCGCACGGCCCCGCCGATGATCGGCGTCGGCCTGCTGGAGGCGGTGTCCGAGCGCGACATCCTCGCCCGCGCCGACCCGGACGACCGCGACGGCGACGGCATCTCCGGGCGGCCCAACCGCGTGTGGAGCGACGAGCACGGCAGGGTCATGCTCGGCCGGTTCGGCTGGAAGGCCGGCCAGCCCACGCTCGTCCAGCAGGCGGCCGCCGCGTTTCGCGGCGATATCGGCATCTCGACACCGCTCTATCCGGCGCCCTGGGGCGACTGCACGGAGAGGCAGGCGGCCTGCCGCAACGCCCCCCACGGGGACGACGGCGGCGGCGCCGAGGCGGGCGAGACCCTGTTCGACCTGCTGATGTTCTATGCCCGGAACCTCGCGGTGCCCGCCCGGCGCGACCTCGACGACCCGCAGGTGCTCCGGGGCAAGCGCCTGTTCTACGAGTCCGGCTGCACGGCCTGCCACACGCCCAAATTCGTGACCCGGCGGGATTCCATCGGCCCGGAGCAGTCCTTCCAGCTGATCTGGCCCTATACCGACCTGCTCCTGCACGACATGGGGCCGGGGCTGGCCGACGGCCGGCCCGAAGGCGAAGCGACGGGCCGGGAATGGCGCACGCCGCCGCTCTGGGGCATCGGCCTCACCGAAGCCGTGAACGGCCACAGCTTCTTCCTGCATGACGGCCGGGCGCGGGGGCTGCTGGAGGCTGTGCTTTGGCACGGCGGCGAAGCGGAGGCCGCGAAGCAGAAGGTTGTGGAAATGACCAACGAGGAGCGGGAGGCGCTGCTCGCGTTTCTTCGCTCGCTTTGACGGAAGGGAAGCGGAGGTCCGAAATGCCGTCCACCATTGCCCGCCCGATGCTGGCCCTGGCGTTCCTGGCGCTCGCTGCGCCCGCCGTCGCCGGCGACAGGCCGCCGCCGGAGGCCTTCGCGGCCGTCAACGCGGCGCTCGCCGAAAACCACCTACGCCCCCGCTACGAACGGCTCTCTCAGGTGGCGAAGGATTTCGAAGCCGCTGTCGGCCGGCTTTGCGCGGAGCCGGGAAATTCGGCTCTGAGCGAGGCGAAGGTCCGGTTCCACACGCTCATGGA
>JAJECZ010000120.1 GCA_022821735.1 Alphaproteobacteria bacterium
CGCTTCCGCTGCCGCGCTGAGCAACCCCCACCCATCCTCCCCCGCACGCGGGGGAGGGGTAGGGAAGGCGGCCGGGACCTCCCTCATCCCGAGTAGCGGCGCCAGCCGCGTTTCGAGGGACGGCCGGACTTCTGTTTCAGCCTGAACCGGGTTCCGCGCCAAAGCAGGCTGCGGCCCCGGGCGGGCATGCGGGTCAGAGCGGCGGCTTCGGGCCGGCGGCGGGGGGCGGAAGCTCCCGACATGCGGACTCCGGGAGGGAGCCGGCGCGGGCGCATGCGAACAGCCGGTCGTTCATCTCGACGATCTCCCGCGCCGCGGGCACCAGCCCGGAGCCCGAAGCGGCCAGCGCGACGCCCCGGCCGCTGCGCCGGAACAGCCGGGTTCCGAGCCGCCTTTCCAGCGTCCGGATGCGGGAGGAAACCGTGTTCGGGTGCAGGCCCAGCCGCCTGGCCGCGGCCGAGATGCTCCGTTCCTCGGCGGCATAAAGGAACGCGCGCAGGAATTTGGGGTCGATGTTTTCCATGAATATCTGGTATGGAGATATGACTATATTGTCAATTTGTAAAACCGGAAGATAATACACCGGTGCAGGGGGCCATGCGCCGGCGTATATGCCGGAACGGCCGGGACAGCCGGATTCCGAATATGCGCGTGGATTTGGATGAGATGGGTCGTATATTCGGTATTCATACCGACATCTTCGTTAGAATGGCGAAAGATGTCAACGGGATTCGGCGCAATTTCCGAACGCTTATTGTTATATTTACCGAATGAAGCGGGACGAAATCGTGGTGGCGGTGCAGCAGGCGGTAAACGAGGCCGGCGGCAAGGTATGGCCGATCGAGCAGCGCGCGCGCCTTCCGCAGGATTCGATCCGGAGCATCCTGAAGGGGCGGGAGCCGGGCGTGTTCAGGATGGCGGATATCTGCGCCGCGCTCGGCCTGGAGTTCTATATCGGCCCGCCGCGCGCGGCGCCGCCGCCGGTCGAACTCGAGGGGGCCGCGTCCGTCGCCGACAGGGAGATCGCCGCCGTCATCGCCGTGCTCGCCGACGAATACGACGAGCTCGACGCGCCCAGGCGCGCGGGCCTGCTCACCCGCTTCCGGTCGTGCTTCCCCGACCTGAGGGAAAGGGAGAAAGCCGGCGAGGGCCGCCGCCTGTCCCGGCTGGCGGGCGGCTGAAAGGGCGGCCTACCGGCCGTGGTAGATGTCCGCTATCTCGCGGCCCACGGTCTTCGCGGCTTCGTCGTCGAGGCCCGGCCGTTCCAGAAGCTGGACGAAGATCCTGTCCAGCTTCGGCAGGAGAGACGGCCGGTTGAGGACCTTCAAATCCCCGTGCACCTGGTTTTCCGGCATGGCGGCGAGCGCCCAGCCCGACCGCAGGGCGCGGTCGAGAGCCCGGTCGCTCCAGGTGCTCAATGCCATGCGGTGGACGACGCCCCCGCCCTCCAGCGCGGCGAGCGCCGCAGCCCGGACGGGGCAGCCCTCCGGGTAGCCGGCGACGAGGACGGGTCCGTCCTCGTCGAACGCGAAATCCGGCGCGCCTACCCAGTGAAGGCGGGGCTGGCCCAGCAGCGTCGCGGACGCCGCTTCGTCCCGCTGGACAAAAAGGGCGAGATCGAGGCCGCCCGCCTCCACCGCCTGCCGCAGCCTGGCATCGAAGTCGCAGACGACCTCCAGCTCGACGCCGGGATAGCGTTCGTGGACGCGCTCTGGAAGCGGGGCCAGCAGCGCCGCGCCGAAACCCCCGGCCGCGCCGACCCGGACAGAGCCGGCAACCGTTCTGGAACGCGCATCCTGAAAGAGGCGGTCATGGCGGTCGAGCAGAGCCTGCGCGGCAGGAAACAGCTCTTCGCCCGCCGACGTCAGCCGCACATTCAACCGGGCCCGGTGAAACAGGCGCACGCCGAGCTGGTCCTCAAGCGCGCGGACCCGCGTGGATATGGCTCCCTGCGAACATCCGACCAGCCGGGCGGCGGCCGTAAAGCTCTGCTCGGTCGCGACACCCACGAAAGCGCGCAGGAGCTTGATCTCGATATCGGATGTTGCCATTCGGTCATTTAACCCGCATTTCTCACCGGGGTCACGGTCTGCGTCGCGTCCAGGCGTTCGATCCGCCAGGAGCGGGCCGAAAAGCGTAGCGGTGGCTACGGTTGAGGCCCGCGACGCAGCGGGCGGGCGCCTGGGCGCGACCCGAAGGGCGACGCTGCCGGGCCGTCAGGCTGCGTCGATCCGCTTGCCCGATGCCCCGCATCGAACTGCGCGGCTCTCCTACCCTGACGGCCCGGCAGCGTCGCGCAGACCATGACCCCGGTGAGAAATGCGGGTTAACTCGGATACGCGCCTTCCACAAGCAAGGGCCGGGATCGCCGCCGTGCCGCGGCAACCGCGCTTTCGCCGCCCACGGTCTGTCAAGGACAGACGCGGTATCCGGCGTCCCGGCAGTGCCGGGCAGTGTCTCGATTGCGGCTCAGTTCAGGTGCCGGGGCAGGCTTTCGACCGATTCGGCGACCAGCGCGTCGGCGCGGGGCTTGTCCAGGTGGCGTTCGATGAGGGTCCGGGCGGCGGCGGCCGACAGCCGGACGGCGTGGGCGCGCACATCTGCCAGCGCCTCCCGCTCGGCCTGGGCGATCTTGGCGAGCGCCTGCTGTTCGCGGCGCCTGAGCGCGTCTTCGAGCGCGCGCTCCGCCTCGCCGGCGATGCGCGCCGCCTCCTCGCGCGCGTGGGCGAGCACGGCCTGGGCTTCCTCTTCGGCGCCCTGCTGCTTGCGCTTGTACTCCGCAAGCATGGCCTGGGCCTCCTCGCGGAGCGCGGCGGCGTCGTCGATGGACGCCTTGATTCCGGCCGCCCTGTCGTCGAGCGCCTTCGTCGCCATGCGCCAGACCGCGCGCGCGACGGCGGCGACGAAGATGACGAAGCCGACGGCGGTCCAGAATGTCGGGTCGGAGAACATCACGCGCCCGCCCGGCCGGTCCCGGCTGCCGCGGCGGCCTCCGCCGCATCCACCTCGACGCCGATCAGCCTGGCGGTCATGGCCTGCGCCACCTCTCCCGCCGCCGCCTCGATGCCGGCAAGCGCCTCGCGGCGGGCTTCGGCGATTCGGGCTTCGGCCGCCGCCGTGTCCCCGGCGAGGCGTTCGCCGAGCGCGGCATGGCGGGCCGCCGCCTCGGCCGCGGCCGCTTCCTGCTGCTCGCGCAGGAGGCGGCGCGCCTCGGCCCGCGCGTCCGCCTGCGCCTGCTCGTAGGCGCGCAGCACGCCCCCGGCCTCGTCGCGCAGCGCCGCGGCCCGGGCAAGGTCGTCGTCGATCCGCTTCCGCCGCTCTTCCAGGATGCCCTGCACGCGCGGCAGGGCGACCTTGAGCATCACGCCCAGCAGGACGGCGAACACCACCACCAGCCAGAAGATCTGGCTCGCATAGGTGGAGATTTGCTCCAGTTGCGGCATGGGCGGGCGCGGGGCCGGCCTCAGCCGAACAGGATGACGAGCGCCACGACGAGGGCGAAGAGCGCAATCGCCTCGACGAGGGCGAAGCCCAGCATCGTCATCGGGAACACTTCGCCCCGCGCCGACGGGTTGCGCCCGACCGCCTGGATGAAGGAAGCGAAAATGTTGCCGATGCCGATACCGGCGCCGATGACGCCGATGACGGCAAGACCCGCGCCGATGACTTTGGCGGCCTCTGTTTCCATGGGAGGGTTCCTTCTTCGCGTGGGCGGAAAGCCGGTTAGTGGAGATGAAGCGCGTCGTTGATGTAGAGGCAGGTGAGGATCGCGAACACATAGGCCTGGAGGAAGGCGATCACGATCTCGAGCCCGGTCAGCGCCGAAACGAAGGCGAGCGGCAGGATGCCGGCCACCCCGAGCGCGGGCACGAAGCCGGCGAACACCTTGAGCAGCGTGTGGCCGGCCAGCATGTTGGCGAACAGGCGCACCGAGAGGCTGATCGGCCGGGATAGGTAGGAGATGATCTCGATCGGGATCAGCAGCGGCCACATGAACACCGAAACGCCGGGCGGCACGAAGAAGCTGAAGAAGTGGAAGCCGTGCTTGACGAAGCCCAGCACGGTGACGCCGACGAAGACCACCGCCGCCATCGCGAAGGTGACCGCGATGTGGCTGGTGAAGGTGAAGCTGTAGGGGATCATGCCGGCGAGGTTGCCGAACAGGATGAACATGAAGAGGGTGAAGATGAGCGGGAAATATCTCCGGCCCTCGTCGCCCACCGTGTCGCGCACCATCCCGGCGATGAACTCGTAGGAGAGCTCGGCGATCGACTGCAGCCGCCCCGGCACGAGCGCGCGCTTGCGCGTGCCCCCGACCATCACGGCGATCACGCCGGCAGCGGCAACCACCATCCAGACGGTGGAATTGGTGATGTCGAGCTGGACTCCGGCCACGGGGATATCGACCAGCTCCTTGATCCGGAACTGCTCCAGCGGACCGTGCGCGTCTCCCGCCACCGGGTTCCCCCTCTAGCCTTCCTGCCCGTCCTGCGGCGGCCGCCCCCGGCGCCAGCCGGGCGAAGCGTCCATGCCGCTCATATACCGGTACACGTTCATCACCCCGGCCGCCGCCCCGAGCACGAAAAAGACCACCATCAGCCAGGGCGCCGTGTCGAGCCAGCGGTCCAGCCCCCAGCCGATCGCCGCGCCGACCCCCAGCGCCGCCACCAGTTCGACCCCGATCCGCATCGCCGCGCCCAGCCCTTCCTTCGGAGCCGGCTTCGGCGCGGCAACGTCCCGGCGACGCCGGGCATCGTCGAGCCTGTCGGAGAAATCGTGAAGGGGGCCGTCCCTGTCGTCTTCGCCCATTTTCGCCACGAAACGCGGTCCGGCGCGAAGCCCGCCCCGGAAGCGCCCGGACACTAGGGGCGCGCCGCCGCGGGTGTCAAGCGACCGCAGGGCCGGACAAGCCGTTGATACCGTTCCCGAATTCGCCCCGATTCAGGATATGCGACAGTATGTATCGCGCCCGTCAGCCGTCCGAAAGCACGGTATCGGAGATGCGCTCGGCCATCATGATGGTCGGGATGTTGGTGTTGGCGCAGGGCACGGACGGCATGATCGAGGCGTCCACCACCCTGAGCCCGGCAAGGCCGCGCACCCGGCCCTGCTCGTCCGTCACCGCCATCGGGTCGTCGTCGCTTCCCATGCGGTTGGTGCACGAGGCGTGCCAGACGCCGACGGCGGTGGCGCGCACGAAGCCTTCCAGCGCCCCGTCGTCTTCCATCATGTCACGCAGCTTGAGACCTCCGGTAATCAGCCTGTCGATCAGCATGCCGCGCATGCCGCCGGCCATGTCCAGCACGCCGCCGACCGCCTTCGAGATCATCTCGTTGCGCTTGGTCACGCGGCCGATGGCGCGCACCTTCTCGCTGTAGGAGGAGGGGAAGGTGTAGCCGGCGACGCGCGCCACGGCGGGATGCAGGTTGATGGTGGAAGCGCGCAGGAAGGCGTCCTTCAGGCGGTCCAGGTCGCGCTCGTCGGACAGCAGGATGAACTCGACCTCGGGCTCCTCCCGCCAGTCCTTCGACGCCAGGCGGACTTCGCCCTGGGAATAGGACTTGTTGACGAAGACCAGCAGCGACCCGAGGCGCTCTCCGACCGCGTGCCAGCCGGATTTCGACACCTGGACGATGAACATGTCCCCCTGCGGCGCGTCGTGCAGGCCCGAGGAATAGCGCGCGCCGACATGGATGTGGCGGGCGTCCTTGCGCGTCATCCGCGCCTCGTCCGGGAGCCAGGTGGAGCAGGCGACCGAGGGATGGTCCATCAGGTTCTGCCCGACGCCGGGCAGGTGGTGGCGGACCTCGATGCCCATGTCAGCCAGATGGCCGGCCGGGCCGATGCCGGAGCGAAGCAGGTGCGCCGGCGAATGCACCGCCCCGCAGCACAGCACCACCTCGCCGGCCATGAAGGTCTCGGACCTGCCGTTCCGCTCGGCCTTTACGCCCACGGCGCGCAAGCCGTCGAACAGGATCTCGCTCACCTGGGTCTCGGAGCGGATCTCCAGGTTTTCGCGCAGCCGCGTCGGCGGGTCCAGATAGCCGATCGCCGTCGAGACCCTGCGGTCGTAGAGGTTCGACACCGTGACCGGGAAATGCCCGTCCTCGAAGGCGCCGTTCTGGTCCGTGAGATACGGGTAGCCGAGCTCGGTCATCGCCTCCGCCACCGCCCTGGCGTAGGGCGTCCATTCCTGCTGGAAGACGCGCCTTATGGGGATGCGCCCCTCCTGTCCGTGGAGCGCGCCGTCATAGTCCACGTCGCGTTCGAGCTTGCGGAAAAAGGGCAGGCAGGCTTCCCAGCTCCAGCCCTTCGCGCCCTGGCGCCCCCAGTCGTCATAGTCGTTGGGCGCGCCGCGGTTGGCCATCTGCCCGTTGATCGACGACCCGCCGCCCATGATCCGCGCCTGCTCGTAATTGCGCAGCTCCGGCTTCTCGCTTTCGGGCAGGTTCTTGTTGACCGGCTGGAGCCGCACCCGGAGCTTGTTCCAGGTGTAATTCGGATTGAAATAGGCCGTGCCGGGATAGCTCGAATGCACATCGGGCGGAATCGCGCCGTGCGGCGTGTCGATGCCCGCCTCCAGCAACAGGACCCTGTTGGCGCTCCGGGCCGAAAGCCGGTTCGCCATGACCGAGCCGGCGGACCCGCCGCCGACGATGATGTAGTCGTACTGCATCGCAAGCCTCCCGGGCGCCATTGTTCTATGCGGATGCGGAAATGGGAAGGCTTCACGGCATGAGAAAGGCGTTGACATGCCGGGGCAGGACATACAATACTCAGGTAAGTAAGAACTTTACGGGCGCGATGAGCGGATGGCGACGGATCGGAACAGGCTGATGAGGGAAGCGGCGGCGCGCGGCAAATACGCGCCGCTCTACAGGCATCTGCTGTCGCTCTGGCCGGAGACCGAGTGGCGGGCCGGTTTCGGCGAGGTCGAGCGCGTTCTGGGCTTCCGCCTGCCCGATTCGGCGCGCCTGCACCGGCCCTGGTGGGCCAACTCCCGCAAGGGAAGCGGCCACTCCCACGCGCTCGCCTGGCAGGCGGCAGGGTGGCGGACGGCGCGGGTCGATCTGGAGGCGGAGACGCTGGTCTTCGAGAGAGAGGCGGCGGCGATGGAAACCGCGTCGCCTCGCCATGGAGGGGAAGACGAAGACATGACCCGGCATGGAGAGGGCCTTCAGGAGGCTCCGGCAAGGATGGGCCTGCCGCCGCGGCGGGCGGCGCGGCGGCCCAAGCGCGATTTCAACCTGGACCGCGATTTCCCGCCCTGGAACGGCGGTCCCTGGCCGGAAGGCTTCACGGTAAGCCGCGAACAGATCTATGACGACATGGGCCGGTTGACCGGCGGGCCGGAGGACGGTTCCGGATCCGACTGCTGACCCGCGTGTTCCTCGATACCAATCTCTTCATCCCCGCCCGGTTCGACGCGGCCCCGGCTCACACCCTGGCAAGGGCGGCGCTGAACCGGGCCGAGCGGTCCGGTGAGGTTCTGTGCATCAGTCGCCAGGTCATGCGCGAATATCTGGCGGCCGCGACCCGACCGCAGGCATGGTCCGCTCCCTTGCCGATGGCGACGGCGCTCGCGGACCTTTCATGGATGGAGGAGACGTATGAGGTGCTGGAAGACGGACTGCATGTCATGGGCGCGCTGGCAGGGCTCTGCCGCGAAATGCCGATGGGCGGCAAGCAGGTGCATGACGCCAACATCGTCGCCACCATGCTGGCGCATGGCGAGCGGCGCCTTCTGACCTTCAATATCCGGGACTTCCGCCGCTTCTCCGCCCATATCGAGCTGGTGAACCCGGAACCCGCCGCATAGGCCGAGCCGCCTACCCGCCGCCGTTCCTGAGCCGGTCCGGCACGGCGAGGCGGCTCCAGGGGAAGGCATGGACCCGCTCGCGGCCCGGCATCAGGACGCGCGGCGGGCGGGCGAACAGCATGCGGACCGCCGGGTCGTGGACGTCGAGCCCGCCCGCATAGGCGCCGAAGGCCGGCAGCAGCAGGCGCCGCCCGTCGGTGACGAATACCCGCCCGGATACCTGCCGCCGGCCGGTCGAAACCGTCGCGCGCGGATGCAGATGGCCCGCGACCTCTCCCGGCGCCGGACGCGGATGCGGCTCATGGCGGAAGACGAGCGGCCCGGCCCGCCATTCGCCAAGCGCCCGCCCGCCGAAACCCCGGGGCGCCTCGGGATCGTGGTTGCCGCGAAGCCAGAGCCACTCGCAGCTTCGCGCAAGCCGGTCGAGGCGGCCCGCCGCATCCGGGTCGAGGCGAAGGTCCGCATGCCGGTCGTGGAAGCCGTCGCCGAGCGACACCCAGCGCACCGGGCTGTAGCGCCGCGCCAGCGCTTCCAGCCTCTCCAGGGTCGCATGGCTGTCATAGGGCGGCAGCAGCGCGCCCCCTTCCGCCGCGAAGGCCGAGCCCTTTTCGAAATGCAGGTCCGCCACGACCAGGGTGCGCATCTCCGGCCACCAGAGCGCGCCCGAAGGGTCGGCGGCCAGCGATGCCCCGTTCAGCCGGAAGGACGCCGGCTTCAAAGCGGCAGTTCCGCCATGTCCGCGCCGCTCATGGCTTCGGCCACCAGCTCGCTTTCGCTCTCCGCCGCCGTCTCCACCAGCAGCTCCTCGATGGCGCCGCCATAGACGAACTCCTTGCCGATCTCGAGCAGGACCGGCACGGCGAGCGGGGACACGCGGTCGAGCCGGCGCAGCTCGATCCGCCCCCTCGCCCGCGCCAGCATTTCGCCGAGGCGGCGGATGTCGGTCAGGCCCCTGGCCGCGTCGCGCCGGGTGGCGCGCAGCAGCAGGTGGTCCGGCTCGTGCCGGCGCAGCACGTCATAGATGAGGTCGGCGTTGAAGGTGACCTGGCGGCGGGTCTTCTCCCGGCCCGGATGGCGGCGCTCGATCAGCCCCGCCACGACCGCCACATTGCGGAAGGTGCGCCGGAGCAGGGTGGACTCCGCCATCCAGTCCTCGAGGTCGTCGCCCAGCATGTCCTCGGAGAAGAGTCCGTCCACCTCTTC
>JAJECZ010000399.1 GCA_022821735.1 Alphaproteobacteria bacterium
GACTGTAGCTCCGGTGAAGCCCGCGTCGGCGAGCGCGCGCTGCCAGACATCCGGGCCAGCGAGGGCGCCGCTCGTTCGATAGGCGTCCGCGAAGCGCCACCACCCGTCCAGTTGCCCGAACGTCAGGTCCAGCCAGCCTTGACCGCGCAGATTTTCGAGGGCCACCAGCTGGCCCGAAGGCGCCAGGAGCGCCCGGCAGTGCGACAGCGTCTCATCCAGGTGTCGCGTTGCATGCAGCACGTTGGCCGCAATCAGCAGATCGTATCCGTGCCGGTCGAAGCCCTGCGCCACCGGGTCCTGCTCGATATCCAGAACCCGATAGTCGATGGCCTCTTCGTCTTCCGCGAAACGTCTTTCAGCTTCTGCAAAGAAGCCCGCGGATATGTCCGTATATGTGTAGTCGAAGCGCCCGGCCGGGAGCGCAGGCAATACCGAGACGGTCGCCGATCCGGTTCCGGCGCCTATCTCGAGCACCCGCAGCCTTCGGCCTTCCGGCAAGCCTTCGACGAGGGCCGCGACCGCATCCGCGAGCATCCGGTTGGCCGCCCGCGCCGCCGGCGCCATCCGATAGTAGTCGGCCACGCTCGGCGGCGACTCGCTGAACAGCAGCGTCAGCGGGTCCGCTTCACCGCGCAAGACCTCGGCAAGCGCGCCGGCGCAGCGCCGGAAGAGCCCGATCTCGTTCGAACCATGCGGGTGCTGCGACGCTATCCGGTCCGCAAACTCGTCCGGGTCGGCGGGCAAGTCGCCGGGCAATGGGTCGTCGGAGCCAACCGTCACGACGAAGCCGTCGGCCGCGGGCGTCAACACCCCGGATTCCGCCAGCATTTCCAGCATGCGGCGGAAGAGCCGTTCATGCTCCGCTTCGACCTTCAGGCGTTGCTGCAACGCCGCCGGATTTACGGTATCGCCCGTCTTGCGCGTCCAGCCCATCCGACCCAGGGTCGAGAGTATGTAGGATCGCGACAACAGCTCCAGATCAGCAAGCAGGGCGATTCGGTCATCGGCGTCGACGCCCTCCGCCGCGAGATAATCGGCGAACGGGCCGGTTGTTGCTGCAACGGTCGAAATTCCAGTGAGAAAATCCGCAGCCGGCATTCCCGGCGGCAGGGGGCGGTCCCGCCATACGACCTCATAGAGGAGATCGTCCACCCCCTCCATGGCCGCGAGCAGCGCACTCCGGGTCGCCCGCTTCACGGTGTATCCGCTCAATATGCCGGCGGGAACTCCATTCCCGTCGTAAAGGGCTATGTCCGTGCTGACGACTTCCGGCGCCTCGACGCCTTCGGCACCGAAGTCCCCGGCGCGCGGTTTATCCCGCAGGCGCACATGGCAGATGAGCCGGTCGAGCGGCCGGTCCGGCAGCGACAGTCTTTCCCAGGCGAACGGCAGATAGGTGGAACCATCGTCGTCGCCGCCCGACGCCCGTGCCGCCGCTACGACCTGAAAACAGCCATCGAGAAGAAGAGGATGGAGTTCCAAGCTGCCGCCGCGGAAGGCTTCGGGCAGGGCCACCTCGCCCAGAGCCTCGCCCGGCCGGGACCAGAGCGCCTCCACCGTGCGGAAGGCGGGGCCGAAATCGATCCCGACATCGGCCTTGGCGCGGTAGTAGGCCGACAGGTCCACAGGCGACATACCGGCCTTCAGCCCGGGGAGGTCGAGCGCCGTGGGTTGCGGGCCGGAAGCAGGGGCCGACGACAGCCGCCCCTCCGCGTGCAGCGTCCATCCCTCGTCCGCCGCACCTTTGCTGAGCACCCGTACGCCGCGTGCCGTGCCGTCCCCGGAACCATCGAGGACAACCTGCATCCGCCGGCCTTCTTCGGCGCCTTCTTGCTTGCGGCCCGCTTCGGGAAAGATCAGCGGCTTGTGCAGCTGCATGTCTTCCAGCACCGCCTGTCCGGCACCTTCGGCTATGCATGCCGATGCCGCCATTGCGCCGTAGAGCGCGCCCGGCGCCACATATCGGCCGAACACGCGATGGTCGGCGAGCCATGCCGGGTCCGAGAGGAAAAGTTCGGTATCGAACGTGATCTCACCGCTCGCGGAGTCGTGCCTCTCGCCCAGCAATGCGTGGCCGGCGCCCGCGCGCCGCCGCTTCGGCGGGTCGATCCAGTAGCGTTCCCGCTGGAACGGATAGCCGGGCAGTTCGATCCGGCGGCGTGTCTCGCCGGCGAAGAGACCGTCAAAGCGTAGCGGCAGTCCTGCCTCATAGGCGTCGACGACCGCCTCCACGAAGCCGCCGCCGGACCCTGGCGCCGGCGCCTCTTCGTCCCTGGCCGGCCGCCTGAGACTGGTCAGCACCGCTGGCGCGGGAGCCTTGGTCCCTGCCGGCCAGGCAAGCGTGGTCATCGGCCCCAGCACTGCATGCGGGCCGATCTCGATGACGGCGTCCACGCCCAGTTCCGCCAGGGTCTCGATGCAGGCGCGGAAGGCCACCGGTTCGCGTGCCTGCCTTCGCCAGTAGGCGCCGTTCAGACTCTCGCCTGCATCCACCGCCTGCCCGGTCAGGTTGCTGACGAGCGTGAGGGACGGCGGCGAGAACGCAACCGTCGAGAGCGCCGCTTCGAGATCGTCCAGCGCGGGCTCGATCATCGTGCTGTGGTAGGCGGGGCTCTTCCGCAACCGCGCGACACGAATATTCTCTGCCTCGAAACGCTCCAGGATCGCCCCGATCTCTTCGGCCGGGCCGCTGATAACCTGCTGCGGTCCGTTGTCGGCAGCGATGCAGAGGCCGACACCGGCCGAAGCGGCATTGTGCTCGTCCAGCGCTTCCGCGACGCGCGCAGCCGGAGCGAACACCGCCGCCATTGCGCCGTCTCCGGGCAAGGCGCCGATCAGCGCGCCCCGCGCGGCCGCAAAGCGCAAACCGTCCTCCAGACCGAACACGCCCGCAGTGTGCGCTGCCGCGATCTCGCCCAGACTGTGCCCGAACACCACGTCGGGCCTGATTCCGTTGCTCGACCAGAGCGCCGTGAGCGCGCATTCGAGCGCGTAGATTGCCGGCTGTTTCCACTGGGGATCGTCCAGGTCCCCCGCTGCACCCGGCCGGCCGAACATTATGTCGAGCAAGGAAGCGCCGCGTTCTTCGCGGAGGAGGGCATCGCAGCGGTCCAGAACGGCCCTCACCGTCGGCTCGCTCTCGTAGAGCGCCGCACCCATGCCGGGCCACTGGCTGGCCTGGCCGGTATAGGCGAATCCCACCTTCGAGGCTGCCCGCCGGCCGATTTCGGCTGTCGCAACCGCCGACAGGCCGTCCCTGAGCGACTGCACGTCGTGGAATGCCACACCCTTGCGCTGGCCGAAATGGCTTCGTCCGACAACTGCCGTCCACGCCATGTCGGAAAGCAGGGGATCGGCCGCCGCGTCCCCGGACGCGAGGGCCGGCTCCCGCTCGTCCAGCCAGGCGAGATACCGACCCGCCAGTTCGCGAACTGCCGTGTCCGACTTGCCGGAGAGCGGAAGAAACCGCTTCCTCCGCGGGACGGGCCCGTCACCCGACGGCAATTGCTCCGCCGCAGACGACGGCAGGGGAACAGCAACCGGTTGCGGCAGGCCAGCGGCCCAGTACCCCTCGGGCCGGCTGGAAAGGTCACCGTTTGGCGCGCCGTATCCCGCCAGCACGACATGGGCATTCGTGCCTGACCAGCCGAACCCGCTGACGCCGGCCAGCGGCGGGCGGTCCGGCTGGACCGGCCACGGCGTCGGCGCCGCGGTTACCTGCAGCGCAAACCGGTCCCAGTCCATCGCCGGACTGGGATTGTGGAAATGCAGGTGCTTCGGAATCAGCCTCTGTTTCATCGCCAGAACGGTCTTGATGACGCCGGCTACTCCGGCCGCCGGCTCCAGATGGCCGATATTGGTCTTGACCGAGCCGACCAGCAGCGGGCGGTTCTTGTCTCGTCCGCGACAGTAGGCCGCCGCTGTCGCGTTGAACTCGATCGGGTCGCCGACCTCCGTACCGGTCCCGTGCGCCTCCACATAGTCGACTTCGAGCGGCTGGACGCCGGCGCGCTCGAGCGCTGCTTCGATCACCCGCTCCTGGGCCGCACCATTCGGGACGGTCAGCCCTGGACTCGCCCCGTCCTGGTTGACGGCCGATCCGCGGATCACGCCCCAGATGCGGTCGCCTTCGGCCTCCGCCTCATCCAGCCGCTTAAGGACGAGAATGCCGCAGCCTTCGCCCCTGACGTAACCGTTGGCGGAGGCGTCGAAGGTCTTGCACTGTCCGTCCGGCGAAAGCATCCCGGCG
>JAJECZ010000116.1 GCA_022821735.1 Alphaproteobacteria bacterium
ATCGGACAGGAATTCGTATCCCCGAAGCACTCGACCAGATGGAAATTCCCTTCGGTCGCCCGGAAGACCTCGCCCAGATTGATTTCGCCCGCCGGCCTTGCGAGCTCGAGGCCGCCGTTCTTGCCCCGGGTCGTCGCGACGAAGCCGTTCCGGCCCAGATGATGGACCAGCTTCATCAGATGGTTCTCGGAGATGCCGTAGGCGCCGGCTATTTCCCTGATGGTGCAACGCCGGTGGCGGTTGAGCCCCAGATAGATGAGAGCCCTCAACGAATAGTCGCTAAAGCGTGTCAACTGCATTTGGCAGGCCCCGTCGAGTTTCGCGTCCGTTCGGCCCGGCAAACCGCAAATTGTCAGCAGGCGAAGGTGCAGGGAAAGACATATAGCGGTTCGGCATGGGACTGCAAATCTTGCCCGGATGCCTGCGATCGTGCGCCGTTCACCTCGGCCAGAGCGTTGCGGGGTCCCGCCAGCGGGCGCAGGGGTGCGCGGAGACGAAGCGGGCGAGCGTGCGGAAGAAGGCGAGGCTTGCTTCGTCGGCAACAAGGTGGTGGGAGAGGATGCCGGTCGGCTCGTCCCGGTCCGCCGTCCCGCCGCGCCGGGCGCGGAGATGGGCGGCGATGTCGCCCAGCACCTCCGCCTCGCCGCGAAAGCCGCGATGGCTGCGCCAGGCGACCGGATCGACATGGGCGTTGATCTCGAAGGCGCTCCGGCGCGGGCGGAAGACGGAAAGGCCCCGCCAGCCCGCCGCCGGCAGCCGCGCCGCCAGCCCCGGGTCGATCCGGTTCCAGGGCGGCGCCAGCACCGGCAGGAAGCGCCGGCCGTAAAGCGACTGCAACCGCTCCCGGCCCGCTTCCAGTTCGGCCAGCATGGCCTCCGGGGAACGGTGGGAGCCGAGCTCGGCCTTCTTCTCCTCCGGGCCGGCATGGTTGCGGTGCCGCCAGCCATGCTGGAGGACCAGGCCCGGCAGGTCGGGAGCGGCCGCGGCCGGAACGACCGCGAGCGCGAACGGAACGCCGTCCAGAACCTCCACCAGCCGTTCCAGCGCGGGCGTCCACGCTTCGGCGTCGTCGTCGCGCCACCAGAACTCCGCAGGCTCCGGCCAGAGGTCGAGCTCGCCGGCCAGCGCCTGCCAGGGGTCAGCGGCCATCAAGGCCCTGCAAGAGCCGCACCGTCGCCGGAATGCCGCCGAGGTCGATGCCGGCGGCGTCGGCTGGCGGGCCGGCCAGCGCCCGGTCGATGGCGGCGGCCAGCCGGTCCGGAGAAAGCTCGTCCTCGCCCACGACCTGCAGCGCGCCGCGTTCGGCGAGCGCGCCCGCGCGCAGGGTCTGCTCGCTCTCGTGCCCGCCCGCATAGGGGGCGACGACGGCACGGAGCCCCGCAGCCAGCACCTCCATCACCGTGTTGTAGCCGCCCTGCGAGACGGAAAGATGCGCACGGCCGAGCAGCGCCTGGAAGTCGGACCGCGCGCGCTCGACGACAACGCCTGCCGGCGCGGCCTGCGCGAGTTCGGAAAACACCGCGTCGGGCAGCCCTTCTCCGACGAGGAAACGCCAGCGCCGGTCGTGGGCCGCCGACAGCGGGCGGGCGGCGAGCGCGGCGCGAAGCAGCGGCTCGCCGACTGCCCCGCCGCCCGCCGAGACCAGCACTTCACCCTCCCCGTCGCCCGGGGGCGGCGTCGCGGCCCGGTCTACCGTATAGCCGGTATAGCGCACGAGCGGCGCGATTTCGCCAAGGCCGGGAAAGGTCACGTCGAAAGGCACGAATTCCGGGTCGCCGTGGACCAGGACCAGGTCGTACCATTGCCCGATCCGTTCGATCATCTCGCCGGTCCGCTCGGGTTTGTCGGGCTCCACGAGGATGTCGCGGACCGAGGAGACGATCTTGCAGCCGTCGGCCTTCGCCCGCGCAAGCAGCGGTTCCAGCTCGAAGCGCAATTGCCGCCGGCCGAACGGGAAGAGCTCCGTCACCACCGCATCCGGCCGGGCCTCCTCATACGCCTCGAACAGGGCGTCGCGCCGCCTGTCGCGCCAAGCGTCGTCTATCGGCCGGTCGCGCTCGTCCACAAGCTTCTTGAAATAGCGGTCCACCGCGCGCACCGGCGGAAGCTGCACCAGCCCGGCCCCGCCGGGATCGGCGCCCGGAACCGGCAGGCCGCCCGAGGCGACGACGGTTTCGAGCCCGGCGGCGGCCGTCGCCCTTGCAAGCGAAAGCGTGCGGCGCAAATGGCCGATGCCGAGCAGGTGCTGGACCCAGAAAAATACCTTCATCGGAACGCCTGGACATCGAGGCTGCGCAGCCGGGGCCGGCCGCCGGGCGCGATTTCGAACAGATGCGCGGCCGGCGAGGAGAGTCCGCAAGGCGGCCGGCCCAGCATGTCCCACCCTGCGGCCTCCGCATAAAGCGCGCGCAGCACGCCGCGATGCGCGACCGCGACCGTCGGCCGGCCCCGGCGCGCCACCTCCGCCAGCCAGGGCGCCAGCCGGCGCTGGACCGTGCGCGGGCTCTCGCCGCCAGGCGGGCGGAAGTCGAGGCCCCGCGCCTCATTCCGGGTCATGGCCGCGCCGAGTTCGGCGCGGAGTTCCGCCAGCCGCCGACCTTCCCACTCGCCCCAGTCCATCTCGATGAGCGCCGGCGCGAGCCCGACCGCGCCGCCCGCCAACACTGCCGCCGTCCGCCTTGCGCGGGCGAGCGGACTCGCCACCCAGTCGAAGGCGGAGAAGGCCGGCGCCAGCGTCCAGCCCGCGACTTCCGCCACGCCCTCGGCGTCGAGCGGAATGTCGCGCCGCCCCTGCAAGCGGCGCTGCCGGTTCCAGGCGGTGGGCCCGTGGCGGATGACGGCCAGCAGGGTCATGCCAGTGCCGCCGCCGCCTGCGCGATGTCGTGGCGGGCCAGCACGCGCGCCCTCGCCGCCGCGCCCATCTCCCGCCGCCGGTCCGGGTCCGTCAGCAGCGCGCGCAGGCAGCGGGCGAAGGCGTCCGCGTCGCCCGCCGGGGCCAGCAATCCGGTCTCGCCGTGCGCCACCACCGCCGGCACGCCGTCGGTCCTGGCCGCCACGACCGGCAGGCCGGCAGCCGCGGCTTCCAGCAATGCCATGCCGATAGCCTCGCGCTCCGCCGGCCACACGAACAGGTCCGCATTCGCCAGGATCTCCCGCAGTTCGGCTTCGCTCCGCTTGCCGAGCCAGCAGGTGCGGTCCGTCGGCAGCGCCGCCTGCACCTGCTCGCGCGCAGGCCCGTCGCCCACCACGAGCAGCCGCCAGGGCAGGTCTTCCAGCGCCGCCAGCGCCGCGCCCAGCCGGCGATAGGAGGCGAGCTTCGCGCCCTCGCGCATCATCGCCACGGTGACGAGCATGGGCGGGTAGCCGCCGCACGACGCCGTCCGCCACACCGACGCATCCAGAAAGGGCGGAAGGTCTGTCATACACTCCGGGAGGACGAGCTGCGCGAGGCAGGCGCGATCGTTGGGGTTGAGACAGAACAGCCGGTCCGCGCCGGCTATGGCTTCCGCGACGGCGCGGTGCCCGAGGTCCCAGGGGCCGCCGGCGCGCTTCGGTGCGTGGGACGCTTCCGCGACCCAGTAGGCCGCCCCGCGCGCCGCCGCCAGACGCGGCCCCAGCCAGTCCGGCGCCTTGTAGTAGAGGTGGTAGGTGAACCAGGCATCGAAGGCAGGCAGGCGCACTTCCAGCCGGCCGGCGAGCTTGTTCCCGAGAGCCCGGAGCCGCTGCTGCCGGCGGGAGTCGCCCTGCTTGTCCAGCGGGCGGAAGCGCGAGGCGAGGAACACCTCGTGGCCTGCCGCTTCCAGTGCGCGCAGGAAGAGCCGCGCAATCTGCCTTTCGCCCGAAGGCACCGGATGGTCGGGCGGCTTCAGCGGCGCATAGAACGCAATACGCATGTCGGCGACTCGAAGCGCTCGGCGAGCCGGTCGATGCCGGCCTCGAAGGAAAAGGCCGTGCGGACGCGCACATGGGCCGCGCGGCCCATGGCGGCCCTCTCCGCCGGGTTGCGGATGAGCGCGGCAAGCGCCGCCGCAAGGGCCTGCGGGTCCTCCGGCTCGACCAGCAGCCCGGTCTCGCCGGCACGCACGAACTCGGGCACCGCCGAGACCCGTGTGGAAACGGCCGGCAGGCCCTGCGAGGCCGCCTCTATCAGCACATTGGGCAGGCCGTCGCGGTCGCCGTCGGGGGCAATCCGGCAGGCGAGCGCGAAAAGGTCCGCCTTGCGAAGCTCCTCCACCACCCTCTCCTGCGGCTGCGCGCCGAGGAACCGGACCGGCAGACCCGCCGCCGCCCGCTCCAGCCGCCCGGCGAGCTTGCCGCCGCCGATATGCACGAAGCGCCAATGCAACTCCGGCGGCAGCAGGCGCAATGCCGCGAGCAGCGTGTCGTAGCCTTTCTTCTCCACCGCGCGGCCGACCGACGCGATGACCACGGGCCGGGCCGGGTCGCTGCCGTCGGGCGCCTCGCGCGCCGGCGGGGAGGGGAAACGGCCGAGATCGAGGCCATGATAGACCAGCATCACCCGCTCCGGCGCGGGCGCGAGCGACTTCAGATGATCCGCGCCTGCGCTTGTGCAGGTCGTGAGCCATTCGCACCCGGCGAGCTTCTCGCGCTTCTCCCATTCGGGCGTCGTCCAGATGTCCTTGGCATGCGCCGAGCAGGACCAAGGCAGGCCGGTCATCAGGCTGGCATAGCGGGCGACGGAGGCGGGCGTGTGCAGGAAATGCACGTGGAAACGCTCGACGTCGTCCGGCAGTTCCGCCGCCAGCACCGCCGCCTGGGCGAAGCGCCGCCCCCGGTTCGGCGTCGGGTCGCGGAGCCAGTCGCGGAGCCAGACGGCGCGTGCGGCGCGGTAGCCCGGCAGCCGGCGCGCACGCCGCCAGCCCCGCCAGACCCGGAGCGCCTCCTCGCGGACATATTCGGGCAGGTAGTGGACCGGGGCCGCGATCCGCTCATGCATCGGGTGGCAGGCCGGGTCGGTGGGGTGGCGCAGCGAGACGATGCGCTGGGAGATTCCGCGTTCCTCCAGCCCTAGGATTTCCTGTGCGATGAAGGTCTCGGAGAGGCGTGGATAGCCCTTGACGATGACCGCGACGGTCAAGGCTGCACAAGCCTGAGCGGCTCGGCCGCCGGTCGCTCCAACGCCAGGTCGGTGAGCCGCGTGATGCTCTCCACGCCGTCCATCAGGCCCGGCACGACCACTTCGGATGGGCGGTTCTGCACGGCGAGATTGCGGATCGCCGCCGCCATGGCGCGAGTGTCGGCGAGGAAGTCGGGATCGAGCATCCGCACGAGGCCGAGTTCCTGGGCGCGCTCGGCGCGGATGCGCTGCTCCAGCCGGGGCCGGGTGCGCGGCACAATCACGGCCGGCTTGTCGAGCGAGAGGATCTCGCAGAAGGTGTTGTAGCCGCCCATCGCGACCACGCCGGCGGCGCGCTCCATCAGCGCCTCCAGATGCGCGTCGAACACCAGTGTCGAGACCTGCGGCAGCGCCGCCGCCCGCTGGCGGAACTCCGCCTGGCGCTCCGACGGCATGAAGGGTCCGAACACCAGCACGGCCCGCCACGGCATCGGCCCCGCCTGCTCATAGGCGCGCAGCACCCAGTCGATCAACTCGTCGCCGTCGCCGCCGCCGCCGGCGGTCACCAGCACGAAGGGCTCGTCCGCCGCGCGCTCGGCTTCCGGCGAAAGCGGCGCATCCGGCACGCTGCGCGGCAGGTAGCCGGTATAGACCGCCTTGCGCTGCACTGTCTCCGACAGGCCGAGGCCGTCCAGCGGGTCGCAGATCTGCGGCAGGCCGTATATCCAGATCTGATCGTAGAGCCGCGAGAGCGCCGGCGCGACGTTCTTGCGCTCCCATTCCGGCGCCAGCATTTCCGGCTCGTCCATCACGTCGCGCAGGCCGAGTATGAGGCGCGTGCCCCGCTGGCGCAGGATGCCCAGCGTCTCGGCCACCTCGCCGCGCAAGCCGAGCGGCTCCTTGTCCACCAGGAACAGGTCCGGGTCGAAGATCTCCGCCGTGTGGCGGATGATCGAGGCGCGCATCGCCAGCGTCTCTTCTGGAGCCATGTTTAGATTAAGCGGCGTGTAGTCGCCATTGCGCAGCTTGATCATGCCCGGCACGCGGACGAAATCGACGCGGGTGCGGAAGTCGAAGCTGCCGATGATCGGCGAGCCGGAGAGGATCAGCACCGAGAGGTCCCGGCGCCTGCCGACCAGCGCATGCGCGATCGTCCGGCAGCGGCGCAGATGGCCGAGCCCGAAGCTGTCATGGCTGTAGATGAGGATACGCTTGCCCCGCATGACCCCGACTATCGCATATCTCCGCCGCCGCCGCTCCACTGAATGTCGTGTGCGCGAGCCGCACTTTCAATTGCGCCCGATAGGCCCATGATGCGGGCATCGGTCGAGGCGCGGGAGCCAGCCGGCATGGAAAAGACGATCTACGGCTTTGTGTTCCGCCACAGCCTGCCGCAGCAGATCTTCCTGCTCGCGCTCACCGTGGCGTCCTTCCCGGTGCTCTACGTTTCGCTCGAACTGCCCAAGCAGATCATCAACGACGCCATCAGCGGCTCGGGCTTCCCCCGGTCGCTGCTCGGGCTGGAGCTCGGGCAGATCGAGTATCTGATGGTGCTGAGCTTCGCCTTCCTGGGCCTCGTACTCCTGAACGGTGCGTTCAAATTCACCATCAACTCCGGCAAGGGCCGCCTCGGCGAACGGCTGCTGCGGCGCCTGCGCTACGACCTCTATTCGCGCCTGCTGCGCTTCCCGCTGCCGGTCTTCAAGCGCATGGGCCAGGGCGAGATCATCCCAATGGTGACGCAGGAGGTCGAGCCGCTCGGCGGCTTCATGGGCGATGCGCTGGCCCAGCCGGTCTATCAGCTGGGCATCCTCGTCACCATCGGCGCCTTCATGCTGATCCAGGAGCCCATTCTCGGCCTTGCCGCGCTCGCGCTCTACCCGTTCCAGATGTATGCGATCCCGAAGCTCCAGCGCCGGGTGACCGCGCTCGCCAAGCAGCGGGTGCAGCATGTGCGCCGGCTGTCCGACCGCATCGGCGAGTCGATCTCGACCATCGAGGCCGTCCACGCCGATGACGGCTCCAACCGGCTGCGCGCCGACATCGCCAGCCGCCTCGGCGGCATCTACGACATCCGCTACGAGATCTTCCGCCGCAAGTTCTTCATCAAGTTCCTCAACAATTTCCTGGCGCAGCTCACCCCCTTCTTCTTCTACTCGATCGGCGGCTACCTGATCATCGAGGGCCGCCTCAGCTTCGGCGCCATGGTCGCCGTGCTCGCCGCCTACAAGGACATGTCCGCGCCCTGGAAGGAGCTGCTGGCCTACTACCAGCAGCAGGCCGACGCGCGCATCAAATACGACCAGGTCGTCCAGCAGTTCGACCCGCCCGGCATGATCGACGAGGCGCTGCAGGTGGAGGAGGCGGAGGCCCTGCCTGAGATCGGGCCGGCGAGCCGGCTCGGGTTTGAGAATGCCGCTTATGCGGAGGACGAGATTTCCCAGCCGGTGCGCAGCGCCACCCTGTCGCTCGGCCTCGACGAGCATGTCGCCATCGTCGGCCCGAGCGGCGGCGGCAAGGAGGAGCTCGGCCTGCTCGCCGCCCGTCTGGCGACCGTCACCGGCGGGCGCGCGCATCTGGACGGCACCGCGCTCGCCGAGCTGCCGCAGGCGGTGTTCGGGCGCCAGGCGGCCTATGTCGGGCCGCATGCCAGCCTCTTCAACGCGAGCGTGCGCGAGAACCTGCTGTTCGGCCTGCGCCACCGCCCGCTGCGCCCCGCGGACGCCGGCCCGGAGGACGCCGCCCGCCGCGCCGCCCGGGCGGCCGAGGCCCGGCGCTCCGGCAACAGCGACGCCGATTTCGGCGCGGACTGGGTGGACTACGAGGCCGCCGGCGCCGCCCCCGGCCGGGAGATGGCGCGCCGGATGGTGGAGGTGCTGACGGCCGTCGGCCTCGACGACGACCTCTACACGCTCGGCCTGCGCGGCGTGCTCGACCCGGATGCCCATGCGGGCCTCGCCGAACGGGTGCTGGAGGCGCGCGCCGCACTCCGCTCCCGCCTCGACGCGCCGGGCGCGGCCGCCCCCATCGAGCCCTTCGACACGGGCGCCTACAATGTCAACGCCACGCTCGCGGAGAACCTCCTGTTCGGCGCGCCCATCGGCCCTGCCTTCGAGGTCGGGAACCTTGCGGGCCACCCCTTCGTGCGCGGCGTGCTGGAGGAAGCCGGCCTGCTGGACCGGCTGGAGGGCATCGGCCTCCAGGTGGCGAAGATCATGGTGGAGCTGTTCGCCGACATCGACCCCGGCCACGAGCTCTTCCAGCAGTTCTCCTTCATCGACGCCGACGACCTGCCCGACTTCCGCGCCATCGCCGCGCGCGCCGACAGGCTCGGGCTGGAGGGGCTGGAGGCGGAAGAGCGCGAGCGGCTGCTCGGCCTGCCCTTCCTGCTGATCCCGGAGCGCCACCGCCTCGGCCTCATCGACGACGGCATACGCGCCGACCTGCTCAAGGCGCGCCGCCTGTTCCGCGAGCGCCTGCCGGAGGCGGACCGCCCCTCGGTCGAGTTCTTCGACGCGGACCGCTATGCGGCGCAGGCGAGCCTCCAGGACAACATCCTGTTCGGGCGCATCCGCCACGGCGAAGCCCACGGCGCGGCGCGGATGAGCGCGCTGCTCGGCGAGGTCGTAGACGAGGTCGGCATCCGCGAGGCGGTGATGGAGGCGGGGCTGGCCTTCGAGGTCGGCATCGGCGGCAGCCGGCTGACGCAGACCCAGCGCCAGAAGCTCGCCTTCGCCCGCGCGCTGCTCAAGCGCCCGGCGCTGCTGGTGGTCAACATGGCGACCGCCGGCGTCGAGCGGGTGGCGCGCCAGATGCTCTTCCTCGCGGCCCGCACGGCGATGGAGGGGCGCGGGATCGTGTGGGTGCTGGAATCGCCGGAGCTGGCGGAGAGCTTCTCGCGCACCGTCGTCGTCGAGGACGGGCGCACGGTCGAGGACGGCACATATGGGGAGCTGAGCGCGGCCGGCGGCTCGCTCGCCCGGCTCCTGAGGCAGTCATGAGGAGGAACGGACCATGGCGCTGAACGAAGAAGTCGAGGCGCTCCGCGCCATCCCGCTGTTCCAGCGCATCGAGGCCTCGAAGCTGCGCCTGCTCGCCTTCACCAGCGAGCGGGTGCGCTTCCAGCCGGGCGACTTGGTGGTGCGGGAGGGCGATATCGGGGACGCCGCCTATATCGTGCTGGAGGGCGCGGCCGAGGTGCTGGTCGAGACCCCCCAGGGCCCGCTCAAGGTGGCCGAGGTCGGGCGCAACGACATCGTCGGCGAGATCGCGATCCTGATCGACGAGCCGAGGACCGCCACCGTGCGCACCACCGAGGCGATGACGGCGCTGCGCATCTCCAAGGAGCTGTTCTTCCGCCTAGTGGCGGAGTTCCCGCAGATGGCGGTGGAGATCATGCGCGAGCTCGCCCAGCGCCTCGACAGGACCACCCACGACCTCCGCGAAGCCCGCGCCCAGCTTGCCGCCGGGTGAGCGGGGACTCGTGCACCGGAACCCGCACCGACCGCCGGACGGCCCTTCCCTCGCTCGCGGGGAGACGGCGCGCGGAGTCTCCTCCCCCGCTTCCGGGAACACGGCGCACTTAACCCCCTCCCCCGCTTGCGGGGGAGGCCGGGTGGGGGCCCGCTTCCGCGCCAGCGGAAGCGGCTGGCGCGCCGGCCTTCCCCCCCTCATCCCGAGTAGCGGCGCCAGCCGCGTATCGAGGGACGGCTTCCCCTGCCGGCCGTCCTTCGATACGCGCCCCCTTCGGCAGGCTCAGGGCAGGCTCCTGGCGCGGTCGCTACTCAGGATGAGGGTAAATACTGAACCGGACGCCCCGGCATGACCCGGCTCGACAGCGCCATCCGCCGCCTCACGGCCCAGCGCGCCTGCCTCGACCGGGCGGCGGCGCTGGTCGCGGGCGTGCCCGGCCCGGTGCTGGAGCTCGGGCTCGGCAACGGGCGCACCTACGACCATCTCCGCGCCCGCCTGCCCGGCCGCGACATCTTCGTGTTCGAGCGCGCCCCGGCCGCCCACCCGGACTGCACGCCGCCCGAAGACCGCCTCATCCTCGGCGACTTCCTCGACACGCTGCCCCATGTCCGCCTGCCCGCCCCCGCCGCCCTCGTCCACGCCGACATCGGCACGGGAGACAAGGCCGCCTCGCTGGCGCTCGCCGCCGCGCTCGCCCCCCTGCTGCCCCGCCTGACGGCCCCCGGCGCCGTCCTCGCCGGCGACCAGCCCATGCCGCTCCCCGGCTGGACCGAGGAACCGCTGCCGGACGGCGTCGCCCCGGGCCGCTACCGGCTGTATCGGAGGCCGATGGG
>JAJECZ010000338.1 GCA_022821735.1 Alphaproteobacteria bacterium
CGGGTAGTGCCGGGCTTCGACGGCGTTGGCGGCGCGCTCCAGGAACAGGCCCTGCAAGGCCGCGGCCGCGGCCGGAAACAGCATGGCGCCCGCCGCCAGCGCCGCCGCGCCCCCGGCAAGGCCGGCCGCGACATCGAGCCAGCCGATGCCGGTGAGCCCGCCGAGCGCCCAGCCGGCGCCTGCCGCGAGCGCGGCCAGCAGCAGCGCGGCCAACAGGCAGGAAAACAGCACCACGCGGCGGAAGCGCCGGTCGGAAAGCTGCGCGAAGGCCTTGAGCAGGTCCGCGATCAAGATATGCCGCCTTCCCCGAGGCCGTAGGCGCGGGCGAGAAGCCGGATCGGGTGCCCGACCTGCCGAGGCGGAGCGCCGGGAGCGAGCCGCTCCATGCCCTGCGCGATATGCAGGGCGGCGAGCGGGCATTCGGACGCAACATGGCCGCCGACCTCAAGCGCGCGCTCGGCTGTCGGGCGCCCGAGCCGCAGCGCCGTCTCGAAATTGTCCCTCAGGCAACCCCAGGCGCCGCCGTGGCCGGAGCAGCGCTCGATGACCTCCACTTCCGCGTCGGGAATGAGCGCCAGCAGCTCTGCCGCCTTGCTGCCCATGCCCTGGGCGCGGGCATGGCAGGCGATATGGACCGCGACCGGACCATCGAGCGGTTTCAGCCCTTCCGCCAGCCCCTCCCGCCGCGCGATGTCGACGATATACTCGCTGAGGTCGAACACCGAGCGCGCCAGCCGCGCCACGTCGTTATTTTCGGGCAGCAGCAACGGCCACTCATGTTTCAGCATCAGCGCGCAGGACGGCATCAGCGCGACGATGTCGTAGCCGGCATCGACGGCCGCCAGCAATTCCGCGGCGGTCCGCCCGGCGCGCCGGGCCACGGTTTCGATGTCGCCCTGCTCCAGTTGCGGCATGCCGCAGCAGCCGGGATGGACGATGTGTGTCTCGACGCCATTCCGGGCCAGGACGGCGCGGGCGGCGAGCCCGGTCTCCGGCTCGTTGTAGTTGCCGAGGCAGGTGGCGTAGAGCGCGGCCCTGCGCCCGAAAGCGGGGGCGGCCTCGTTGAGCGCTGGCGCGCCCGCCATGGCGCGCTGCTGCAGGCTTTGATGGTGGAAGCGCGGCAGGGCAGCCTCGCGATGGACGCCCGCCAGACCCTCGATCAGTGTCCGCACCGGCTCGTTGGCCGCATCCAGCGCCCAGTTGGCGAGCGGCGCAGCCATGCCGGCGAGGCGGCCGTTGCGGTCGGTCGCCGCGATCTCGCGATCCTCGAAGCGCCGCTCGCCGCGCCGGAACTCCGCCGCCCGGTAGCGCAGCATCAGGTGCGGGAAGTCCACCTCCAAGGGATGCGGCGGCACATAGGGGCATTCGGTCCTGAAGCACATGTCGCAGAGCGTGCAGGCATCCGCCACCCTCTTGAAATCCGCCGAATCGACCATGTCGAGCGCCGCCGACGGGGCCTTGTCGACCAGGGCGAACAATCTCGGGAAGGCGTCGCAAAGGTCGATGCAGCGCCGGCAGCCCCGGCAAACGCCGAACGTCCGCCGGAGCTCGGCGTCGATGGCCTCCGGGTCCTCGAACTCCGGCGTATCCCAGGCCAGCGGACGGCGCATGGGCTCGACCCCTTTGCGGACATGCGGGCGACTCTATGGGACCGGCGCCGATAGTCCAGCCGGCACGGCCTACCGGCGCGGAAAGTTCGGGCGGGCGGGCCCGTAATGCTCCGCCAGATAGTCGAGGATGACCGCGAGCGCGCCTTCCTCAATCGGCTCCATCTCCTGCTCCTCGACCATCCACACCATAAGCTCGTCCCATTGCTCGCGCGTCAGTCCCTGCTGCACGACGATCCGCTCCGAGTGGCAGGGCGTGCAGGCATCGAAGGTCTCGGAGGCGCCGGGCGCGCTGACCATCAGGCCGAAGTCCTCCGGCTCCGCCGGCCCGGACACCGCCGGAGCCGCCGGCGTCGCCGGGCCGAAAGCGGCCGGGCTGTCGCCCATTTCGTTCAGGAAGGCGATGACGTCGGCGCGGTCGCGTCCGCGCTTCAGGCCGACGAAGCTCATGGAGCCGCCCTTCACGAGCGCGCGCGGCTTGGTCAGGTAGGCATCGAGGCGCTCCGGCGTCCAGCTGCCGCCGAACGCCGCCATCGCCCGGGAATAGCGGAACCCTTCCCTCGCCCCTGCAGGCGCGCCGACAATGCCCCAGAGATTGGGCCCGATCTTTTTCCGGCCGCCCTTCTCGACCGTGTGGCAGGCCGCGCATTTGCGGAACACCTTCTTGCCGCGGCCGGGGTCCGCCGCGGCGAGCCGAGCCTCCAGATCGGCCGCGCTGGCGGGCGCCGCCGCCGCGAAAGCGAGCAGCAGCGTCGCCGCAAATGCGGTCCGCATCGGTGTGCGGTCAGGCTACGCGCAGCGCCACCCGGTGCATGGTGTTGTTGAGATAGCCCTTCGGGTTCCAGTCGATGGCGAAGGGCTGCATCTCGCCCGCGCTGTCGGTCGCCCGCGCCCAGACCTCGTAGTAGCCGGC
>JAJECZ010000187.1 GCA_022821735.1 Alphaproteobacteria bacterium
GCCAGCTCCTTCACCGGGAAGGACCGGCCCGGCACCCCGACCATGAAGCTGAACGGTTTCGTCAGCGAAGCGCAGACCTTCTCCACGGCAGCCATGTCCGGCAACGCCGGGGCCATCAGCACGTCGGCGCCCGCGGCCTCATACGCTTGGAGACGCGCGATCACCTCGTCGAGGCCCGGCCTGCCGCGAATGAAGCCTTCCGCGCGTCCGGTCAGGACGAAGGAAATGTCCGTCGCATGTGCCGCCGCGGACGCCGCCGCGACCCGCGCCACCGACCTGTCGATGTCGTAAATCGGGTCGTCGGGGTCCAGCGTCGCGTCCTCGATCGAGCATCCCGCGAGCCCAACCTCGATCGCCAGTTCAACAGTCCGTGCGGCTTCGCCGGGTTCGTGGCCGAAGCCGTTTTCGAGGTCAGCGGAGACCGGCACATCCACGGCATCGACGACCGCCCGCGCATGGGCCAATGCCTCCTCTCGCGTCACCTGTCCATCCCGGCGTCCCAGCGTTCCCGCAAAGCCGCCGCTGGAAGTCGCCAGCGCCACAAAACCCATTGCCTCAAGGATTCTTGCCGACCCGGCGTCGAACGGGTTGGCCATCACGAACGGTCGATCGCCCTCATGCAGGGCCCGGAACCGTGCCGCCTTTTCCCGCTGCGTCGGTTTCACGAGAACGCCTGCAGGCCCGTCTGCGCGCGGCCGAGGATCAGCGCGTGGACATCGTGCGTGCCCTCATAGGTGTTGACGGCTTCGAGGTTCATCGAGTGGCGCACGACATGATACTCGTCGCTCACGCCGTTGCCGCCGTGCATGTCGCGGGCGACACGGGCGATGTCGAGCGCCTTGCCGCAATTGTTGCGCTTGACGAGCGAGATCATCTCCGGCGCCGCCCGGCCCTCGTCCATCAGCCGTCCGACGCGGAGCGCGCCCTGGAGCCCGAGCGCAATCTCGGTCTGCATGTCGGCAAGCTTCTTCTGGATGAGCTGCGTCTGCGCCAGCGGGCGGCCGAAGGCCTGCCGGTCGAGCGTGTATTGCCGCGCCGCGTGCCAGCAGAACTCGGCCGAGCCCATCGACCCCCAGGCGATGCCGTAGCGCGCCTTGTTCAGGCAGCCGAACGGGCCGCCCAGGCCCCGCGCATGCGGAAAGCGGTTCTCTTCCGGGACGAAGACACTGTCCATCGCGATCTCGCCGGTGGGCCAGGCGCGCAAGGAGAACTTGCCCTCGATCTTGGCGGTCGTGAGCCCCTCCATGCCGCGCTCCAGCACGAAGCCGCGGATGACGTCCTCGTCGTCCTTGGCCCAGATGACGAACACATCGGCGATATTGGCCTGCGTGATCCACATCTTCGCGCCGGTGAGCCGGTAGCCGCCGGGGACCTTGCGGGCGCGCGTCGTCAGCCCGCCGGCGTCGGAGCCGTGGTCCGGCTCGGTGAGCCCGAACGCGCCGATCCATTCCCCCGACGCGAGCTTCGGAAGGTATTTCTCCTTCTGGGCTTCCGAGCCGTAGCTGTGGATCGGGAACATGACCAGAGACGACTGCACGCTCATCGCCGAACGGTAGGAACTGTCGCAACGCTCCACCTCGCGCGCGATCAGCCCGTACATGACTGAGGTGCCGCCGGGACAGCCATAGCCGTCGAGCCCGACGCCCAGGAACCCGGCTTCTCCGTAAGCCTTCATCAATGCCGGGTCGAAGGTCTCGTTGCGGTTGGCGTCACGCACGCCGGGCGCCAGCGTCTCGGCGACGAAGCGCCGGGCCGTCTCGCTCACCAGGCGCTCGTCCTCGTCCAGCTGGTCTCCAAGCAGGAACGGGTCCTCCCAGACGAAGGAAGCGCGCTTCTGTTTCATGGAATCGGGCATCGGGTGCTCTTCCGGTAAAGAGGGATGTGGCTATGGCGCCGCCGCGCCGCCGGCATAGCCGGCCTGTTTCAGCGCGGCCTCTATTTCCGCCATGATTTCGGGGTCGTCGATGGTCGCCGGCATTTTCCAGGTTTCCCGGTCGGCCACCTTCTGCATCGTGCCGCGCAGGATCTTGCCGGAGCGCGTCTTCGGCAGCCGTTCGACCACGACCGCGGTCTTGAAGGCCGCAACCGGGCCGATCCGGCGGCGCACCAGGGCGACGACCTCGGACTCGATCTCGTTCAACGGCCGGTTGACCCCGGCCTTGAGCACCAGGAAACCGACCGGAATCTGGCCCTTTAACTGGTCCGCGACGCCGATGACGGCGCATTCCGCCACATCGTTGTGCGCGGCCAGCACCTCTTCCATGGCCCCGGTCGAAAGCCGGTGGCCCGCAACGTTGATGATGTCGTCGGTGCGCGCCATGATGTAGGCGTAACCGTCCTCGTCGATATAGCCCGCGTCGGCCGTCTTGTAGTAGCCGGGGAACTCGGTGAAGTAAGTGTCCAGATAGCGCTCATGCGCGTTCCAGAGCGTCGGGAAGGAACCCGGAGGCATGGGCGTCTTCACCACCAGCGCCCCGATGGTCCCGGCCGGCACCTCGTTGTTGCCGTCGTCCACCACGCGCAGGTCCCAGCCCGGCACGGGGCGCGTCGGCGAGCCGTGCTTGACGGGCAGGAGCTCGATGCCAATGCAATTCGCGCACATCGGCCAGCCGGTCTCCGTCTGCCACCAATGGTCGATCACCGGGCGGTCCAGGACCTCTTCGGCCCATTGCAGCGTATCCGGGTCGCTGCGCTCGCCCGCGAGGAAGAGCGTCCGGAAATGCGACAGGTCGCGCCCTTCGAGCAGCTTCGCCTCGGGGTCGTCGCGCCGGATGGCCCGGAACGCGGTCGGCGCCGTGAACAGCGCAGCGACCTTGTGCTGCTCGATGATGCGCCAATAGACGCCGGCGTCCGGCGTGCCGACCGGCTTGCCCTCGAACAGGATGGCCGTGTTGCCGGCGAGCAGCGGCGCATAGACGATGTAGGAATGGCCGACGACCCAGCCGACGTCGGAGGCGGCCCAGAACACCTCGCCCGGCTCGACGCCATAGACGTTCTTCATGGTCCAGTGCAACACCACCATGTGGCCGCCATTGTCGCGCACCACGCCCTTGGGCTGGCCCGTCGTGCCGGAGGTGTAGAGGATGTAGAGCGGGTCCAGCGCGCTTACCGGCACGCAATCCGCCGGCTCGGCTTCGGCGACGGCCTCGACCCAGTCGACATCGCGCCCCTCGACCATCGACGCCTCGCATTGCGGCCGCTGGAAGACGATGCAGAATTCGGGCTTGTGCTCGGCCAGATCGATGGCGCCGTCGAGCAGCGGCTTGTATTCCACCACGCGCCCCGGCTCGATGCCGCAGGAGGCGGCAACCACGGCCTTGCAGGCGCTGTCGTCGATCCGGACCGCGAGCTCGTTGGACGCAAACCCGCCGAAGACCACCGAATGCACCGCGCCGAGCCTGGCGCAGGCAAGCATGGCAATCGCCGTCTCCGGAATCATCGGCATGTAGATGACGACCCGGTCGCCCTTGCCGATGCCACGGCTCGCAAGCACGCCCGCAAATACCGCCACGGCGTCCCGCAACTCGCGGTAGGAGAAGGTCTGTACCGTGTCGGTCACCGGGCTGTCGTAGATCATCGCCGCCTGGTCGCCGCGGCCTGCCTCGACATGGCGGTCAAGGGCGTTGAAACAAGTGTTGGTCACCCCGTCCACGAACCAGCGCCCGGCGGGCGTGGACTCCGTTTCCAGAATTTGCGTCGGAGCCTTGTACCAGTGCAGGTCAGCAGCGGCCTTCGCCCAGAATGCCTCGGGCTCGTCTAGCGAGCGGCGGAACGCGGTCTCATATGCTCCGGACATGGCGATCCCTCCATTTCCGCTGGGGCCGGATGGATAGCACCTCGGCGGCATGGGCGGAAGCCGCCGCCGATCCTTCCGATGACCGCGCACCTGTCAATTTCCTCCAACCAAACTGTCCGGGCCCAAAGGTCCACTCCAGGGACATGTCATGATGTGTCATGTTTTGTCATGAGGCCCGCCGGAATTGTCATGTTTTGTCATGGTCCCTCCTGTCCGTCCGTCTCCGTTCCGTTCTCTCCGCCACCCTGGCGGCGGGACCCTGTTTCGCGCGTAACGCGCGCGGGCGTGGGCGCGCGTTCGCACCGGCGCGGTTCGCACGCCTGATTGCGCGCGCGAGGCGCAGGGCGCACCTCTCCTGTCGGTTTCACAGGGGTTTTCAAAAACGGCGCCACACCGCCGCGCGGTGCCGGGGAAGCGGCTCCGGACACCACTTCTCCGGGTCTTATATCGGTATATTTTCTCCCTTGTCAAGCATTATCTGGAACAAAAAGTAAAACTGCCTGTCCCGGGCACCGGCGAGGAAGCCGGGACTCCGGTTGCCGGAGCCGCCGCGGCCGGTGGAGGACGGGAACGATTGCGGCGCCCGCCGGTGCGCGGGGGCAGGCCGGGGCTGTTTCCCGTCGGACGGGCAACGCAACGCCCGACAAGTCCGATTTCTTCACACGCTCCTTCGCGGGGGGCGACGAAAGGGGGCGGTGCCATCGGTTCCGATCAATGACCGCTGGTATAACGCGTGTCCGTCGCTGGTGTCGCGGCCTGTAACGTCTCCCCGCCCGATTGTCCTTCCCAAGCAAAAAGGCCCCCGGGCAATCCGTCCGGGGGCCTTTAGTGGACCTTCGCAAAGGTTACGCGAGGTCGAAACGGTCGAGGTTCATCACCTTGTCCCAGGCCGCCACGAAGTCCTGCACGAACGTCCCGCCCGCATCGTCGCAGGCATAGACCTCCGCGAGAGCCCGCAGCTGGGAGTTCGAACCGAAGATCAGGTCGACGGCAGTGGCCGTCCACTTGACGTCTCCGGTCGCGGCATCCCGGCCGTCGAACACGCCGTTGCCGCCGGCGGCCGACTGCCATGCCGTGCCCATGTCGAGCAGATTGACGAAGAAGTCGTTGCTCAGCGTCTCCGGACGATCGGTGAAGACACCGTGGCCGGCTCCGTTGTGGTTCGCTCCCAGAACCCGCAGTCCCCCGATGAGAGCCGTCATTTCCGGCGCCGTCAGGTTCAGCAGCTGCGCGCGCTCCACCAGCAATTCCTCCGCCGGCCTGTTGTGCGAGGCGTGGATGTAGTTGCGGAAGCCGTCGGCGGTCGGCTCAAGGTAGGCCACCGAGTCGACCTCGGTCTGGTCCTGGCTCGCGTCGGTCCGCCCCGGTGCAAAGGGCACGGACACGTTGTGACCGCCCTTCCTCGCGGCCGCCTCGACGGCCGCGCAGCCGCCCAGAACGATCACGTCGGCCAGCGAAACCTTCTTGCCGCCGGACTGCGCCGCATTGAAGTCCGCCTGGACCTTCTCCAGCACCGGCAGCACCCCGGCCAGTTCCGCGGGCCGGTTGACCGCCCAGTCCTTCATCGGTGCAAGGCGGATCCGCGCCCCGTTGGCGCCGCCGCGCCTGTCGGAGCCGCGGAACGAGGAAGCCGACGCCCAGGCTGTCGCGACCAGCTGGGAGAGCGACAGGCCGCAATCGAGCAGCTTGCTCTTCAGTTCGGCAATGTCCAGCCCGTCGATCAGCTCGTGGTCGACCGCCGGAACCGGGTCCTGCCAGATGAAGATCTCCGAGGGAACCAGCTTGCCGAGATAGCGCGAGATCGGCCCCATGTCGCGGTGGATCAGCTTGTACCAGGCCTTGGCAAAGGCTTCTTCCAGCTCCGCCGGGTTCTCCAGGAACCGCCGCGCGATCGGCTCGTAGATCGGGTCCATCCGGAGCGCCATGTCGGCGGTCGTCATCATCGGCGCATGCTTCCTGGACGGATCGTGGGCATCCGGCACCGTGCCTTCCGCCTCCGGGTTCTTCGGCTTCCACTGGTACGCCCCGGCCGGGCTCTTCGTCACCTCCCAGTCGTATTTGAACAGCACCTCGAGGTAGTTGTTGTCCCAGGTCGTGGGCGTTTCGGTCCATGCGCCCTCGATGCCGCTGGTGATGGAGCATTCGGCCTTGCCGTTGCCGAAGCTGTTCTTCCAGCCGAGGTTCTGCTCCTCGATGCCGGCGCCCTCCGGCGCCGGGCCGACATGCGCGGGGTCGCCGGCGCCGTGGGCCTTGCCGAAGGCATGCCCGCCGGCGACAAGCGCGACGGTTTCCTCGTCGTTCATCGCCATGCGGGCGAAGGTCTCGCGAATATCGCGGCCGGACGCGACCGGGTCCGGGTTGCCGTTCGGCCCCTCCGGATTGACATAGATCAGGCCCATCTGGACCGCGGCCAGGGGCGTTTCGAGCTCGCGGTCGCCCGTGTAGCGCTCATCGCCGAGCCACACGGTCTCCGAACCCCAGTAGATGTCCTCTTCCGGCTCCCACACGTCCGCACGGCCGCCGCCGAAACCGAGCGTCTTGAAGCCCATCGATTGCAGGGCGACATCGCCTGCGAGAATCATGAGGTCGGCCCATGAGAGTTTCCGGCCGTATTTCTTCTTGATCGGCCAGAGCAGCCGCCGCGCCTTGTCGAGGTTGCCGTTGTCGGGCCAGCTGTTGAGGGGCGCGAAACGCTGCGTCCCGGACGCCCCGCCGCCGCGGCCGTCCGCCACCCGGTAGGTGCCTGCGCTGTGCCATGTCATGCGGATGAACAGCGGGCCGTAGTGGCCGAAATCCGCCGGCCACCAGTCCTGCGAGTCCGTCATGACCTTGTGCAGGTCCGCAACGACGGCGTCGAGGTCGAGAGTCTTGAATTCTTCCGCGTAGTCGAATGACTCGCCCATGGGATCGGACAGGGCCGAGTTCTGATGCAGCATCCTCAAATTCAGATGGTGGGGCCACCAGTGCTGGTTCGCCGTGGTGCCCGCCGCGGTATGCCTGTGGGGGCCTCCCAGTAAAGGGCATTTCCCCACATTGCTATCGGCCAGTCCGTCCATGACTTCCTCCTTTCATCGTCTCGTCGTCCGCGCCGTTCGGAACGCCGGAGGAGGCTGAGCCTCCCTGTCGTCCAACCCGTTTGACCCCGATGCAGCAGCTTTTAGCAGAGCCCGGGAGAAAAAAGATATTCCCGCATCTGAAATAAGTCAAATAAGCAATAAACATTGTTTTTATCGTAAATTCCGATTACAAACGATGGCGGACACCCGGACCGGAACGGGGGCAACGCCGCCATGAACACCCGCGATCTCGAATATCTGGTCGCTGTCGCCGAGGAGTTGCATTTCGGTCGTGCGGCCGAGCGCTGCAACGCCAGCCAGCCGGCGCTCAGCGGCCAGCTGCGCAAGCTGGAGGAACGTCTCGGCGTGAGGATCTTCGAGCGCACCAGGAGATATGTGAGGCTGACGGCGGTCGGCGACCGGATCGTGGACCGCGCGCGGGAAATCCTGCGCGGGGTGGATGAAATGGAAACGATCGCGGCGGCTCACAGGGACCCGCTCGTCGGCGCCTGTGTGCTGGGCATGCCCCCGACGGTCTGCCCCTATCTGACGCCGCTGCTGCTGCCGGCGATGAAGCAGCATGTGCCGGCGGTCGGGCTGGAACTCATCGAGGATTTCACCGACCAGCTGGAACAGCAGCTGGCCGATGGACGCCTGGACCTCGCCATTCTCGCCACGGCCCCGACCCGCGCGATCCTGTCGGAAATCGTCCTGTACGAGGAGCCGTTCTGGGTGGCGGTTCCCGACGATCATCCGCTGACACGGCACGATACCGTCGATATCGAGCAGATCGAACCGGAGGAACTGTTGCTGCTGTCCGACGGCCATTGCCTGAGGGATCAGGTTGTCGAAGCATGCAAATTGAGCGGGGCGGGCGCTTTCGACATGCCCGGCCCGAGGACGCAGAAGACGAGCCTGTCCACGATTCTGGCGCTTGTCGGCTCCGGCAACGGCGTCACGCTGGTACCGGCGATGAGCCTGGAAGGCGGCTGGACCGCGGATGCCGGCATTGCCATTCGCCGCGAACGGAGCGGCAGCGCCGGACGGACGGTCCGGCTGGTGCACCGGAAAGGCTATCCGCGCATGACCCTGGTCGAGAAACTGGCGGATATCGTCGCCGGCATCCTGCCGGATACGGTCCACTGCACGCACAGGCTCACGGCGAACTGACAATTGGGGCGCGGGAAGGCTACGCGGCGTCGTGGAAGATGATGCCGAGCGTGAACCGCTCGCCGGAGCGGACGCGCGACACGCCGTGGCGCATCTCCGCCCGGACATGGCCGCGCCTGCCGGCAACAGGCCGGTCGCGCACGGGGAATACGACCATATCGCCCTGCCTCAGCGGCACCGCCTCGCCCATCGCCTGCATCCGCATCCGGTTCTCGACCAGGAGGAACTCGCCGCCGGTGAAGTCGGTTCCGGGTTCCGAAAGCAGGAAGGTTGCCTGGAACGGAAAGGCGAGTTCCCCGTACAGGTCGCGGTGCAGCCGGTTGTAGCCCTCTTCCGCGTAGCGCAGCAGCAGGGGCGTCGGCTTCGTCTGCCCCGCCGCATGGCATTCGGCCCGGTAGGCGGCATGGTCCGGCGGATAGCGTATCTCCCTGCGGAGGCGGGCCATGGCTTCGTCGGCAAGCGGCGCAAGATGGCGGTAGAGCCCCTCGCGCAGCGCCCGGACCGCGTCCGGCAGCGGGTCGGCGAAATAGGCGTAGGCGCCCTCTCCGTAACCGTGCCGCGCCATGACGATGCGCCGCCGGAACAGCTCGTCCCGCTCCCAGCAGCCCCGGAAGGCCGCGCACGCATCGCGGGAAAGCACGCCCTCCGCCCTCGCATGGCCCCGCTCCAGCAAGGCGGCCCCGAGCGCCTGCCAGTCCAGCCTGTCGATCGCATCGCTCATATTCGCCGGGCTACCGCCCCGGCCGCCGCCCGTCCACCCGGATTCGGACCCGGCTTTGCCGGCAAATTGCCAGAAACCGGCCTCCCGGTGCCGGCCTGAGCGCACCGGCGCATGAACTCATATAGGGCGAATTAACCTTATAAGGTCGCAATCACCCTCCGGCGTCTCTCCTTGAACCGCCATGCCGACGACCCTATGCTCGTTCGTGATGACACCAGCGCCTTGGCCGCCACGCCGGGTAGGCACCGATGCAGATAGAACAGCTTCGGATAAGAAATTTTCGGGCGCTTCGCGACGTACATATTCGCAACATTCCCCGAATGGCAATCTTCATCGGCGCGAACGGCACAGGCAAATCGACACTACTCTCGGTATTCGGATTTCTGCGCGATGCAATGAATACCAATGTAAAGACAGCTCTTTACAAGTTTGGAGGAAGCCGTGGTATCGACGAAGTCCGAACCCGAAATACCACTGGGCCAATCAGCATCGAAGTAAAATACAGAGTGGAACCCAAGAAACCGCTTGTCACCTATTTGTTGGAAATAGACAAAAAAGGAAACCAACCGATTGTATCACGGGAAATATTGAGCTATCGCCGATTTCAGAGAGGAAATCCATGGCATTTTCTTGATTTCA
>JAJECZ010000296.1 GCA_022821735.1 Alphaproteobacteria bacterium
TTGCCGAAGCGCCGGAGCCCCGGGGCGTCCTGCCGCCGCTGGAAGAGGCCCGCGTGGAACTCGCGCCGGGCGTGGTCGGGCTCGACTCGCTCTCGCTGCTGCAAGCCTCGGACGGCGACAAGGTGGTCGTTTCCGGAAGCCACGGCGCGCTGTTGCCCGCCAATCCGGGCTATGTCATCCACCATGTCGTGCGCGCCGTCGTCTGCCACGACGCCGGCATGGGCTGCGACGGAGCGGGAATCGGCCGGCTGGAGCCCTGCGCCGGCATGGGCGTGCCGGCCGCGGCCGTTGCGGGCGCGACCGCGCGTATCGGCGACGCCCGCTCGCTCTGGAACACCGGGCGGCTCTCCGCCGCCAACAGCCTGGCGCGCGCCGCGGGTGCGGCGCCCGGCATGACCGTCCCCCAATTCGCGGAGCTTTTCGCATGACCGACCGGCGCAACGACCCGACGCGGCGGATGAATGGCGGCCGCGCCGTCGCCGAAATGCTGAACGCCTATGGCGGCGCGCCGATCTGGGGCATGGCGGGCTTCCAGCTCCTGCCCTTCTATGACGGCGTGCGCGCGCTCGGCATGACCCACACGCTCATCAATGACGAGCGCTGCGGGGCCTTCGCCGCGGACGCCTGGGCGCGCGTGACGGGACGGCCGGGCGTGGTCGATGCGACCCTCGGCCCCGGCGCCACCAACCTGCTGACCGCGCTGGTGGAATCGCTGAACGCCGGCGTGCCGATGATCGCCGTGGTGGGCGACGCCAACCGGGCGCACGCCTGGAAGAACATGACCCAGGAGACCCGCCAGATCGAGATGCTGGCGCCGGCGGTGAAGGAGGTGATCCGCGTCGAGGTCGGCGAGCGCATCCCGGAGCATGTGCGCCGCGCCTTCGCGGTGGCGACCGGCGGGCGGCCCGGCCCCGTCATCCTCGACGTGCCGGAGGACATCGCGCACGGCGAGTTCGATTTCAGCGAGGAAGCGCTCTATGTGGACGAGGCGTGCAAGCGCATTCCCTCGCTCCGCGCCCGCCCCGACGCGGCGGCGGTGGAGCGGGCGGCGGCCATCCTCGACCGCGCCGAGCGCCCGCTGCTGCTCGCCGGCGGCGGCATCCATCTCTCCGAAGCCTGGGAGGCGCTGCGGCGCTTCGCCGAGACGCACGGCGTGCCGGTCGCGCACACCATGTCCGGCAAGGGCGCGCTCGCCTGCACGCACCCGCTGTCCGTCGGCCTGTTCGGGCGCTACGACCGCATCGCCAACGGGCTGATCGAGGAGGCGGACGCGCTCATCGCGGTCGGCTGCAAGCTCGGCGAGATCGCGACCAAGCGCTACACGCTCCCGCCGGCGCATATCCCGCTCATCCACCTGGAAATAGAGGCGGGCGAGATCGGCCGCGCCGTGCGCGCGCATGTCGGCCTCTGGGGCGATGCCGCGGCCGGCCTCGACGACCTGGCGGCGGCCTGCGACGCGCGCATCGACCGCAGCGCCTGGACCGGCGAGGCCGCCCGCCGCCATGCCGCCTGGCGCGAGGAGGCCCGCGCCCGCTACGAGAGCGCGGAGGTCCCGGTCAACATGGCGCGGCTGGTCCACGCCATCCGCACCGCGCTCCCCGACGACGGCATACTGGTGGCCGACGGCGGCTTCGCCGGCCACTGGACGGGCCTCCTCTACGACACCCGGCAGGCGGGGCGCACCTATATCGCCGACCGCGGCTTCGCCTCCATCGGCTACGGCCTGCCGGGCGGCATGGGCGCGGCGCTGGCCGCCGGCGACCGGCCCGTGGTGGCGCTTTCCGGCGATGGCGGCTTCAACATGACCTTGGGCGAGATCGAGACCGCGCGCCGCCTCGGCCTCGGCCTTACGGTCGCGGTCGTCAACAACGCCGCGTCGGGCTATGTGAAGGCGCTCCAGCACGCCATGTACGGGGGCCGCTACCAGTCCTCCGACCTCTCCGAGACCAACTATGCCGACGCGGCCCGCGCGCTCGGCTGCCACGGCCTGCGCGTCGAGGACCCGGCTGACCTGGACGCCGCCTTCGCCGAGGCCATCGCCGAGCGGGACCGCCCGAGCGTCGTCGATGTCGTCGTCACCCGAGACCCGGCGCAAATGCTCCCGGGCATGGACAACCGTACCGCCCCGAAAATCGAGCAGGGCGACCGCATCGCGTGAGGGCCGCGGCGCAAGCCCGGTTTCCGTCGAGGCCGCAAACCGTCTAGGCTGGAGTTTACCGGGGAATAGAGAGGGACAGCCGGATGGCCGGGGGTTGCGACGAGTATTGGCGGGAGGTGAGCGTGGCGGGGGTGCCGGTGCGTTATTGCCGCTGCGGCGCGGGCAGCCCGGTGCTGATCCTGCATCACGATATCGGCTGTCCGGACCGCGCGGACTTCGCGGAGGCGCTTTCGGGCTCCCGCGATGTGCTGATGCCGGTCCATCCGGGCTTCGGCCTCGGCAGTGAGCGGGCGGAGTGGATGCGCAGCGTGCGCGACCTTGCGGTGCTCTATCGCGGCCTGCTGGCGGGGCTCGGCATCGGGCGCGCGACCCTGGTCGGGCTCGGCTTCGGCGGCTGGGTGGCGGCCGAGATGGCGAGCATGGCGCCCGCGGACGTGGACCGGCTGGTGCTGGTCGGCGCGATGGGCCTCCAGCCGCGCGAGGGCTTTATCCTCGACCAGGCGCTGGTCGGCTATATCGACTATGCCGAGGCCTTCTTCAAGGACCCCGCCGCCTTCGACGCGGTTTACGGCCGCGAGCCCACCAACGACCAGCTCGAAGCCTGGGACATCTGCCGCGAAATGTGCTTCCGCATCGCCTGGAAGCCCTACATGTACAGCCAGACGCTGGCGCCGCTGCTGGGCAGCGTCACCGCGCCGGCGCTGGTGGTGCACGGGGCGGACGACGAGGTGGTGCCCGCGGATTGCGCGGAGCAATATGCCGCCGCCCTGCCCAATGCCCGCCTGGAAACGGTGGCGGATTGCGGCCACGCCGTCGCGCTGGAGCGCCCGGAGGCGCTGGCGCGGCTCGTTCAGGACTTCATCGGGGAGTAACGGCCGATGCATCTCATGTATTTCACCGAGCAGCCCATGTCCACTTACCCGGCGGACAAGGGGCTGGAGTTCGGCGCGACGGCGCTGATGTTCTCCAACCGCTATTTCGACCCGGTGGACGGCAGCCGCCTCTACAACGAGTTCCTGGAGCAATATCTCTACGCCGAGGAAGTCGGCATAGACGGCATCATGCTGAACGAGCACCACAATGCGCCGTTCTGCATGCAGGCCAAGGCCAACATCTTCGCGGCGATCCTGGCGGGCATGACCGAGAAGGTGAAGATCGTCATGCTCGGCAACCCGCTGCCGCTGGCGGAGAACCCGGTCCGGCTGGCCGAAGAGCTGGCGATGATCGACATGATCTCCAAGGGCCGCCTCGTCTCCGGCTTCGTGCGCGGCGGCGGCCAGGAGCAGCTCGCCGCCGGCGTCAACCCGGCCTACAACCGCGAACGCTTCGAGGAGGCGCACGACCTCGTCGTACGCGCCTGGACCGAGACCGGCCCCTTCCGCTTCGAGGGCCGGCACTACCAGAACCGGGTGGTCAACCCCTGGGCGGTGCCGCTGCAGAAGCCCTATCCGCGCGTCTGGGTACCGGGCGTCATCAGCCGCGAGACCATCGTGTGGGCCGCGCAGCAGCGCTACCCCTATATCGCGCTCAACACCTCCATCGCCGACACCAAGAAGATCTGGCAGGTCTATGACGATGTGGCGCTCGAGGCCGGCTACGAGGCCGGGCCGGAGAACCGCGGCTACCTGATCCAGGTGCATGTCTCGGACAATGAGGAGAAGGCGATCGAGAACGCGCGCCAGTTCCGCTGGATGCAGGGCGAGTTCACGGGCCTGGCGCATCCGGTCTGGTCCACGCCGTCCGGCTATTCCTCGCCGCGCAACCGCCGCGCCTTCGTCGAGTTCGCCGCCGGCCGCCGGGCCAATCCGCGTGGACAGACGAGCTTCGAGCAGCAGATGGAGGATCTGCGCATCATCGCCGGCACGCCGGACACG
>JAJECZ010000541.1 GCA_022821735.1 Alphaproteobacteria bacterium
ACCTCGGCCTGGCTTTCGTTGTCGAGCCAGTTGGTCGCCTCGTCAAGCAGCATGATTCGCGGGCTGCCGATGAGTGAACGGGCGATGGTGACGCGCTGACTCTCGCCACCCGAAAGGACGGACCCGCCAGCCCCCACCAGCGTCATCATGCCCATGGGCATGGCCTTGATCTCACGTTCGATTCCCGCGGCTCGGGCCGCTTGCCACACGTCCCCGGCGGTCGTTCCCTCGTGGTGCGCGACGATGTTGTCCCAGAGATCGTGGGGATGGAGTCGTACGGTCTGCGGCACCGCGCCCACTTTCCGGCGCACCTGCTTCAGGTTCAGGTGCTTCAGATCGCGTCCGTCGTAATACACCGCACCGGCGGATGGCCGGTCGATTCCGAGCGCGAGCCGGAACACGGTGCTCTTGCCGGCACCGGACGCCCCGGCAATCGCGACGAATTCGCCGGGTCGGGCGCGAATCGTGACATCGTCGAGAATCAGCGGGCCGTCGGGATCGTATCGGAAGGAAACGTGGTCGAACAGGATATCCCCGCCCAGGCGTTCAACCGGTTCCCCTTCGGCCTCGATTTCCGGAACCGCGGCGAGTATCGGGCGCATCTGATCGAACGCCGGCAGCATCGCGGCAATGGTGCCGAAGGACTCGCCGAGTCGGGCGATGGCGGACTGGAAAGCGATGAAGACGGTGTAGACGACGAGAAAGTCGCCGACCGGGACGTTTCGGTCGCCCGCCGTTGCCACCGCGAAGAGCAGCACCCCACCGGCAAGAAACGGGAGCGCGGCACCAAATGCCCGCGAATGTCCCTCGAGCGCGCCCAGCTCGAGCTCCGCGCGTTTCTGATCGCGATAGCTCCGGGCCCAGATGGCGAAAGCCGAGCCCTCCGCATTTTCCACCCGCAGCTTGGCGATACCGCCCACGATCTGGAACAACCGGCCGGCTACGCGCCGCGCCGCGCCAATCATCCGCCCACAAGGCGCGATCTGGCGCCATCCGAGGGCAGCGGTGACCAGCAGCGAAGCCAGACTGAAGGCGAGAGCGATGACCCCCAGGGTCTCATCGTAGAAGAAGATGACGGCAAAGACCGGAAGCAGGAAAACGATGGAAAGCAGGCTGTCGGCGGCGACCCCCTGCAAGCCGTCGCGAAGATTCTGGAACGTCATGCCCGACATGGCCAGATCTCCGGCCGGGTGGCGGTGCAGAATGCTCGGCGGAAGGCGCATCAGGCGGTCCCAGAAGGCGGCTTCGACCCGCGACGCCGAGCGCCCCTCGAGCCGCATCATCGCCGTGCTCTGAAACAGGTGCAGCAGTGCGCCGAGCAGGCCGAACCCCGCCAGGGTCACAGCCACGGCATAGAGCGCTCCGGCACCTCCGCCCGTCACGACGTGGTTCGCAACGTATCCGAGCGCGAGTGCCGGCAGCAGCTTGATGAGACCGCCCGGAAGCCCGGCGATCACCAGCCGCGCCAGCTCCCCGGCCGAGCCATGCAGGGCGATTCCCAGCAGGTCCGCCGGTTTCACGTTCCGCGAAGGCAACGGACGATAGAACATCCAGGCTTCGGGCTGCAGTGTTGCGACGCGCTCCGCGGTTATCCGGACCCTGCGCTTGCCGACCGGGTCGACCTCCCGGTAGTGACCGACCATTCCCGGCAGCAGCGCAACGGGCTGGCCGTCCTTGGCGCGAAATGCCAGCAGTGCGTTGCTGTCGCCGCGCCACCATTCGCCCTCGTCCCTGAATCGAACGCGCCGGGCGCGTACGCCTGACGCATCGAGAATGTCAACGAGGCCGACGGGAGCATCGGAAGGTCCCGAGCGCGCTGGAATCGTGAAGTCGATTCCTTGATGACGGCCGATGACTTGCAGGGCGTCCGCCAGAGCCGTGTCCTCGACACCGGCGTCCCGGTCGAGCGGCAGGTCATGGATATTGAACAGCCGTTGTCGGGCCGCCCTTTCGGCCGTCCGGTGGCTGGTTGTCCGTTCGCGTTCGATATTCGCGTCATCGACCACGGCCAGCCGGCGGTTGAGGCGCTCCAGGGCGAACGCGGTCGCGTGAAACGAGGCGAGCGCCGGTAACAGCATGCCTTCCCGGGCCAGTGTTTCGGTTGACTCGCCCGACACGGTCGCCTCGTCGAACAGGGTGAGCCAGCTCGCCCTCGTGAGCGGCATCACGGCTTCGTGTCGGGCACCGGTCTCGGCCAGCTCCGCGCGGTCGACCATGTCCATGAACAGGCTCGCGCCGCGAGGCGGTCCGGATACCCATACCACCCCGCGCCGCACGGACAGCGTGCAAGGACCCAGGGTCCGGCTCCGGCCGGGTTCGGCGAGCGCGGTCGGACGCGGAACGCGGCTCACGAAACGCGAAAGCGCGTCGGTGACGTCGGTCAGCCAGGTATCGGTCTGCTCCGCCAGCTCGGCGGGGTGAACCTCGGACAGCATCGACGCCGGCAGGCGTTTCAACAGTGTGCCCGGCAGTCCCCTGGCAACCAGGCTGAGGGTCGTTCCTTCGTCGTTGTCGCCTTGTTCGTCCGGCGCGACACCCGGCAGCAACCGGCCCGATTCGCGGCGCAACAGGTGCTGCGGCGCTGCCTGCTCCACCCCGTCCCTGGACTCGATCAGAAACAGATCGACGGTGCCCCGATCGATGAACCAGACACTTTCCGGGTCGTCGAATTTCACCGGCCGGTTGCCGGCACAGGGTACGGATACCCCCGAGCGAGCGGCGAGCTCGGCGATCGACGTGTACTGCGACCTCGGGTCCTGCATCAGCCCGACTTGACCAGCTTGAAATAGGCACCGCCCCGGTCCGCAATCAACTCGTCGTGCGTGCCGTGTTGCACTTCGACGCCCTGGTCGAGCACGATGATCTCGTCGCAATCCCGCACGGTGCTCAGCCGGTGCGCAACGATCAGGCAGGTGACACCGCGACGGCGCAAGGCATCATCGACAAGCTCCTCCGTCGCGGCATCGAGGGCGCTGGTCGCCTCGTCCAGAATGACCACGGTCGGATTGCTCACCAGCGCACGGGCAATCTCCAGCCGTTGCCGCTGGCCGCCGCTGAAGTTCGCCCCGCCTTCCTCGACCGGGGTCGAATATCCGAGCGGCCGTTGAAGGATGTCGTCATGGATGGAGGCATCTCGCGCCGCCGCGATGATGAGCTCGTCCGGAACGGCGGGGTTCCACAGGGTGATGTTGTCGCGCACGGATGCGGAAAAGAGCACGACCTCCTGGTCCACCATGGAAATGGATCGCCGCAGCACTTCCGCGGGAATCTCGTCCCGCGGATGGCCGTCAAACAGGATCTCGCCCGCCCAGGGCCGATAGATGCCTGACACCAGGTGCGCCAGGGTCGATTTGCCGGAACCGCTGGGACCGACCACCGCGACCCGCTGGCCCGGCTTGATCACCAGGTTGAAGTCCTTGATCAGAGGTGGTCGGCTCCGGTTGTACCCGAAGGTGACGTCCCGCAATTCGAGCTGTCCGGCAAGCCGGAGCCGGCCGTTGAACGTGGGAATCGAACCCGATTCCGGGCTTCGGCGGCGGAAGACGGGGTCTTCGGCGGCCGTGGAGATGTCCTCCAGTCGTTGCAGATCGGTTTCGAGCGCCTGGCGCCGGTCGGCGAACTCCAGAAAGCGCCCGACCGGCGCCAGGAACATCTCCGACAGGACGTAGAACCCGACCAGCGTCCCGAGGGTCATCTCCCCGGCAACGACCATGCTCGCCCCCAGGCCCAGGATCGCCGCGCCGCGAAGGGCGGTGACGAGGCCCGGAAGCGCGCCATTGACATGGCCCAGCTCGGAATGAAGCTGGCGCGCATGCAGCTCGCGCGCCTGCTGGCCGCTCCAGCGCGAGAAGAACCGATCGTCCGACCCCGTCATGCGCAGGTTGTCCGCATGACTCAACATCTGCATGCCGATGCCGATCAGCAATCCCTGTTCGCGCCTCATCGCCTGGCTTCGAACGGCCCGGAGCGAGTTGAGGAAGTGGACAAGAACTCCGTGCAGGAGGGCCAGCAACAGCACAATCAAGGTGAGCACGACATCGTAGGCCAACATCGCGACGAGCAGCACCGCGCTCATCATCATGTCGATGATGAACACAAGATACCGGTCCGTCAGATTCTTCGCGATCCTGTCGATGGACGAGACTCGATCCGTCAAATCGCCGACCAGCCGGTGGGCGAAGAACTCCACCGGCAACCGAAGCAGCCGCGACAACCCCTGATCGTGGCCAATCACCGAGATCCGAACCGCGAGCCGCTGCAGGAATCGGTGCTTGAGCAAGGACAGGATGTATACCAGGATACCGGCGCCGAGCAAGGCTGCGACCAGCCCGCCCCAGGGTCCATGGTCCTCCAGGACATTGTCCACGAAAATGCCGAGAGATGCGGGCACGACAAGGGTCAGCAACGTCAGCACGAGTCCGCAGACAATCGCCCCGGCAAGCACGTTCCATGATCCGGCGAGCAAGGCGCCCGTTTGCTCGAACAAACCGGGCCGCTCGCCGCCGGGCTCGAAATCCGCGCCGCGCCTGAATCGCAGCGCAATTCCGCTGTAGCCCTTGTTGAACTCTTCAGCAGAAAGTCTGCGCCGCCCCGTGGACGGATCGTTGAGAAAGAAGAAACGGCCGTCGAAACCTTCGAGCACGACGAAATGGCTGAATTGCCAGAAAACGATCAGGGGTAATTCCAGCTTTTCCAGGTGAGCGGCTCGTACGCTGAGCCCGCTGCATTCGAGGCCATAGTGTCTGGAGGCGCGCACGATGCTCGCGGCGCTGCTGCCGTCCCGGCTCACCTCGCACCGTTCGCGCAATTCGGTAAGCGGCACCCAGCGCCCGAACCAGGCCAGAACGCTTCCGAGGCACGCGGCACCACACTCCGACGCGTGCATCTGCAACACAATCGGCGTGGTTACCCTTCGTTTCGAGGAGTCCGATGCGGCCTTCTCGCCGGCTCCTCCGGAGGCGCGCGGCGGCACCCTATGGTCGCCTCATGCGCAACAGGGCCACCGGAGGTTGCCTGCCGAGCTCGATGACAATCCGGCATCCCCTGCCCGCAAGGGAAGCAAAATCAAGGCTTTCGTCGAGCGCGACCGCGACCCGGTGCACGGACATCGGCCCCGCCGACGCAAGGGGCGCGAGCCTCCCGGGCGAGGGCACGGCGGAGATCTTCGAGACCTCCCCGTCGAGCTTGTCCGCTTCTCCGTCCGCCAGGGCCACCTTTATCACCGCCGGCATCCCGGTCCTGATCCGCGGCGCGACGTCGCTCTCGATCCAGACGAGCGCCTGCACGGTCCGATCGTCCTCGAGCGAGTTTTCGCCAGGCTCGACCAGCACCCCGTCCACGGCAATGCTGCGGGCTACGCTGCCAAGGAAGAGCCATGCCGCGAGGATGACCAGCGACGCGACGATGACGGCGATGAGCAGACGCTCCCGCGGTGTGGAGATTGTCAGCAGCCGGTCGAGTTGTTCGCGTTCTTCCTTGGCCTGGGCAACGGTATTGTGAAACGAGTCGAACGGATTGTTGAACACGACCGTGGGCAGCCCCTTCGGATTTGGGAGATTATATTGCGATCTCGACCAGGAAACGTCAAGCCCCCAAAGTACCGAACAATTTGAAAGTACTGGACAATTTGCTTGTTTGGGTATCGGTCGAGGGCGTGTGGCCCTCGAGCTCGTCACGAATCGCCGGGCGGAACGGTTTCTCGCCCCCCAATTCGGTCGTGCCGCGCCGCGTCGTCAACGAGCCCTCTCGGCGTCCTGCGCCGACCTGGACCGGCCTGGACGGGGCCCGTTCGGCAGCCGTCTCCGGGCGGTGCACCGTGCGTGGAGTACTCCAGCCCGGAAATCTCACCAGCTTTCGTCGCGAGGGCGTGGAGACGCCGCTGTGACAAGGCGCACGGACCGAAAGAGCGCTTCGCGCTGCTGAAGGCGTAGCCGACACCAGCGCTACGCGCTGTCGAAGCGGCTTGAGGGAGTACGCCTTGTCACAGCGAGCAGATCCGCGTCCGCAGCGGAAAGCCGGGTGAGATTTCCGGGCTTGGCCCGGAACGTCGCGGCGGCCCGGCTCCGGCGCTTCTTCGGCAATGGATCGCGCGGCCGCCCCGACCAGGCCGGCTCGGGGGCAAGGCCCGACAGGGGACCCCGGATCCGCTCGGAAGGAGGCTGGCGTGGGCGCATCCACGCCGGCACGCGCTTCGTCGTGGCGTGCTTCCGCGACCGATGCCCGGGGTCAACCGCGCGGGGTCGCGATCCCCGGGCCGGGAATACCCCCTCCTGAAACTTCGGCAAGTCCGGATCTTCGCCCGTTTCGGGGAACGACGGTACAATGCAACTCGCCCTCCGAGAGATCCGCCCGAATGTTCCCTGACCACGAGATCGGCAAGAAGTGGAGTATGGGCGAGGGTTTTCCGAAGGGTTCCGCGTGCCGCCCGGGCAGTTCGTTCGGCGCTCTGGTTCTGGCGTTCGTGTGCTTCTCCTTTCCAAATGCACATTCCCTTGCCCAGGAAGAAACGCCGGAGGAAAAGGGTCTGAGAATTGCGCGTGAAACAAGCGCCCGAAACGAAGGCTTCAGAGATTTCACGGCCGGAATGAAGATGGTGCTCCGCGATCGGCAAGGCCGGGAGAGCGTCCGCGAGATGCGGTTCAAGGTGCTGGAGGTGCCGGGGGACGGCGACAAGAGCCTGTTCGTGTTCGATCGACCGCGGGACGTACAGGGAACCGCCCTGTTGACCCACGCTCACGTCAACACTCCGGACGACCAGTGGCTGTATCTGCCGGCTCTGAAGAGGGTGAAGCGCATCAACGCCGCGAAGCGGTCGGGGTCATTCATGGGAAGCGAGTTTTCCTACGAAGACATGAGCTCCCCGGAGGTGGAGGAATACTCCTACAGGTATCTTCGCGACGAGCCCTGCGGCAAGCTCACCTGCACGGTGACCGAGCAGGTTCCCCTGGATGAGAAGTCCGGATACAGCCGCAAGATCGTCTGGCAGGACACGGGTGAGCTTCGGACCTGGAAGATGGCGCTTTACGACCGAAAGGACTCGCACCTGAAGACGCTCACCTTCGCGAACTACCGTCGATACCTGGATCGGTACTGGCGGGCGGGAGAACAGACGATGGAGAATCACCTGACCGGCGCCAGCACGGTGCTCGAATGGGCCGATTTTCGATTCCGCAATGCTCTCGACGAGAACGAGTTCTCCAGGACGGCGCTTCGACGCGTACGCTGACGCGTTTCGGAGGCACGATTGCGGCCCTCGCGTGCGTGGCCACTGCCGCGGGCGCCTGATTCCGCGCGCGACCCCGGCCGGCAAGGGGCATGCCCAAAAGGTATTGATCATCCGATCATGGACGTGTAACGATCCTCTGACTCACCAACGTCGTTCGTCACGCAGAGCGAAGGAGGATCGCAATGAGGACCGGCGATGAAATGCTGCAGCACATCGTTGAGAAGTCCGCCCTGGACGACGAGTTCAGGCAGGCGCTTCTCGCGGACCCCAAGTCCACCATCAGCGAGGAGCTGGGCATCACGATCCCCGACTCGATGAACATCGAGGTCCACGAGAGCGACATGCAGACGGTGCACCTGGCGCTGCCGCCGGATCCGAACCTCACCGAGGAGCAGCTCGAAGCCATCTCGGCCGGACTTTGCTGCTGCTGGTGAGCCCGATTGCCGTCGAGCAGGATTCCGCGGCCGTACATGTCCTGAACCGCCCCCACGCCTCCCGCCGGGCGCGCGTGGGGGCGTGGCACGTCCGTTTTCGGGCTAGGGAGAGACCGCTCCGGACAGCACCATGAACACGTAGGCCTTGGCTTTTCGAAGCCGGTTTTTGGACATGACCAGCTTTATGTGGTGAATGCCGCGCAGCAGCATATAGCCCCCGGACTTCGCAAAGAGCATGGTCGGTTTCGAGACCCATTCTCCAAGCGCCGCAAGCTTTTCCGGAACGACGAGATCCTCATGGCGCAGGGCTTCCAGAAACGGATCCCAATCGGTCAGGCCATCGAGCCAATAGCGTGAATCCCTCGTATATCTCTGCTTGACAATCAGGGTCAGGCCCAGGGTCGGACCGAGCCCCGTTTCCCGTACGTCGATGTTCGCCCCGGTCCTGACAATATTGGCGCGTTCCCGGAAGCGTGAAATCACGGAGTCGACGACCGGGATCTCACCCGGCCAACCCGTGTCCTCGAGCCAGGAACATATTTCCCGCCGGGTCCTGAAGCCCATGATCGCCAGCCGGATTGACCGTGAGCGAGACGGGAACACGCCGAACGAATCGAGGCGGGTATCTTCGGGCTGCGCCAGGTAGGCTTGTTGCGCGTTCTTCCGCTCGGCGTCATTCCGCTCCCAGCCGACGCAGGAAACCAGTGCGTCGACCACCAGGCCGACATCATCCACCTGGCCGCGCGCGCCGAGAATCGGGCGTTCGCCGGGACGAAGGAACATTCCCGGAAGGGAAGATTCGCCGTCCCGGGCCGAGCCGATGTCATATTCGAGCATCACCTTGCGGCCGACGATCTCACGCAGAGGAGAGTTGTCGGAATCCATCTGTCCGAACAGCCGCCCGATCGCTCTCGCCGTCTCGTCCGTCGTGTCGTTCCCTGCGCGTTCAAGGAAAACCGCGGCCGGCCGGCTTCCGCTCGTCAACGAGACGCCGAAGTCCGCCACGGGTCTTCGTACATGCAGCGGCAGCTCGAAGCCGAAAGGAAGCGCGCCCATCGTGATCGGGTGTTTCCCGGCGCATTCGAGCACCCGTTCCCACTCCGAGTCTCCGACGAGAATCGGTGAAATCCGGTTGCGAAAGTGCCCGAGCAGGTCACCCATCGTGCCGCCCTCCTCGGCGAGACGGTCCTGGGTAAGGGCAACTGCCTCGTCAGTATCCAGGATACCCATGTCGTCTCTTCACGCGATTACCGGTGCGGGATTCAGGTCGGCCTCGGCGAGAGGGCGCTCGCGCCATCCCATGCGGACCGGCACGTCGTACAGGCGCCCGGGCGCGAATCTCGCCCAGAAATGGCGCATGCCGGGCACGACGACCCGCGCGACCGGCATACCGATGTCGGGCCGGGTCTGATCCAGCACCAGGAACTCCATGCCCCGGGCTTCGACGAGCGCGCGGCACTTCTCCACATCTTCGCGCGTGTCCGCCGATTCAATCATCGAAACATGTGAAGCCCCGGTGGGTGGCTCGTCCGCCGCCGGCGCCAGCCAGGAACAGTCGGCGAGTCGAGCGGTCCTCCACCACCGGAGCGCCAGCGGATCGTCGATCGCGGGACGACCGTCGCCCCTCCCGGGACCTGGCAGCCAGGTAAGGCACTGGTTCAATTCGCAAATCGCACGCAGGGCGGCCAACCGTGGGTCGGCATGGGCCCCGGCGCCGTAGATGATGTCCTCGGACCCGGCGTCAGGTCTCCGCGAGAGCGCAACGAACGTGGGAATGCCCAGATCGGAGGTGACGTCGAGCATCCACAGGTCCCGCTCGTAGCGGGCGTAACGGTCCGGCGCCGATGCGAGGTACTCGTCGTCGAAGCGGGAAAGATCGACGGCCGGCACCCGCAGCCGGTTGTACCACCAGATGGCGAACGCATCGCGCTCGGCCAGCTCATAGAAGCCTTGCAGGATGGCTTCTTCCAGGGTGTTGCCCGCCGCGCAGCCGTTGGAATCGGCGACGAGGTCCGCGGGGCCGCGCCGTTCGGCCGGCATGCTGTAGAGCATCGACGTCGGCAGGTAACGATGCCGCTGCCGGGTAAGCGACCACACCGGAGTCCAGTCGATCTCGGCCTCGGGGTCGAGACGGGGCGGGACGACGTTGTACGGGTGGCCCTTCGCGTTGATGCTCCTCGCGTTGTCGAGCTGAGCGTCGCTGAAGAGCTGCACCTCGTTGGGATGGATCGCCTCTTCGTCCCTCGCGAGCTCGACGAATCGCCCGGGGATCCGGATCTCGTCTCCCAGACAGGCGCCCGAATGGCGCTCGACCGCCTCGCAGAGGGCGCTGACCTCGGACTGCTCTCGGGTGCTGCCCTTGCCGGCGCTCTTGCTGCGCAGGCTCCGCCTGAGCGAGCTCAAGCTCCGGCTCCTCAAGCCCAGGTTGCTTCCCGCCCAATGGACATGCAGCCAGGAATCGGTCTCGTCGGTGGTGCGCTCGATCCAGGTCACGACACCGCTCACCGGGCTCACCAGGTGGCCGTACTTCGCCAGGGTGACCTCCGGCGCCACGCTGCGCGCGCCGCCACTGTTCCGATGGGTCTTGGGACTCGCCTTCAGAGACAGCGGAGCCGGCGGTCGATTCGGGCGATGCAACGCCTCGTCGCCGCAGGCGCGGCACTGCGGTCGCCGCACTACCCGATGGTGCGAGCTCGCGAACGTGCCGACATGCATGGCGATCGCCCGTTCGTGAATCGGGGCCGCCTCGTCCAGCACCAGCCACTTGACGATCTCCGCCGCGCTCAGCGCGTACAACGCCTCCAGCACCAGGGGCTCCGCCGCGAACGGCCTGAAGGCAGCCTCCTCGCCGGCAACGCTGCGAAGAAAGCCGTGGACTTCCCGATGGCCGCGCAGGCGGGAAGCCAGGCAGTCCCAGCAGGGCCCTTGCCCATCCGCGCGAAAGACGGGACCGAACAGCGCCTCCATGCCGCGCGGCCGTACCAGCGTCCACGGGGCTCTCGCCTCGAGCCGGCGCCGATTGACTTCCCCGAGGTGCGGGTCGAGGTAATCGTCGCAGACGATGACGGTGAGGCCGGGGTCGCCGGCCCCCACCCTGCCGCCGCCCTCTTCGAGCTTCCGGATCAACCGGCCGTCGTCGCCTTCGACCGCGATGCGCGACTGCGCCAGCCGTCGTTCGACCCAGCGCGGCGATGCGCCGAGCGACGACCAGTAGGCGGCCCGGAATCGGTCCATGCCGTGTTCGGCGGAGACGACATAGCCCCTGGCGGAGAGCGAGACGATGGCCGCAAGCACATCGGCGCCGGCATGGTCGCCCTCGAGGGTCGCGACGATCTCCTCGTGCGGGTGCCGGCCGTCGAGCAGCGGCAGCAGATCGCAGTACAGCGTGCCGTGCAGCAGCGTGTTGAACGACTCGGAAACCAGCAGCGTCCGCCCTTCGCCGATATCGTGGAACTCGAGATGCGGGACAAGCGCAGGGACCCTGACGAGGCCCCGGTCCGCGGGGGTCGTCCAGGTCAGTATCCCTTGCCGGGGATTGGTACCCGTGGGCCCCGGCCTCCGGGATTTCCGCGCCGAGTCAGCCGGCACCTCCACGTTCATGCGCGCGAAGGAAGCGCATCGATCCGGGCGGCGGCGCGGGATGCGGTTTCGGTGACCGCCGTCTGCAGCGCATCGAAGTCCTCGTGCCCGCAAGCGTTCGCAACGAGAGACCTGACCTTCGGCCCGGCCGCGGCCGCGTCGAATCCTTCCTCGCCGACGAGCCGCGTGATGCCCTTGAGGTCCCGCCACATGGCCGCGGCTTGCACCAACGGCTCGTCACCCGCGGCACCGAACACCGACGCGGCGGTCGGAGCCGGATCGTCGTGGCCGGTCCCCGCACGCCCAAGCTGCAGGAATCGCGCCGCCCGCTCGACATCATCCAGCCCGCCCCGCATCCGGTCGTACGTGGACACGCCCGTTTCGGCGGGCTCTTCCCGCGGCGCGCGCAACCGGGCGATCAGCGACTCGTTCGCGCCGCACCCGGCGAGAACCTCGCGCCGTGCTTCGCCGAAGCGACGGACGATTTCGGAATCGCCGCACTCGAACACGCAACGGGCCCTGGCGAGGACGGGGATCTCGCCGGAGGCGGGAGTCCCGCAATGCTCGTCCAACCCGGAGAGCGGCACCGCACGAAGGGACTTCGCGCCGGGCGGCAGCGGGGAGAACAACAGGCTGTCCTCCGCCAGGTCGGTGAGAGTCTCCCGGAAGCGGCGACACAGGCGTTCACTCTCGCCGGACGACCAGCCATCGTGGACAAACAGCATGTCGACCGCAACGCCGGGGAAAACTTCCCGGCTTGCGAGATCGCCCAGGAATATCGCGCCAATCCCGCCTCCATGCAGTGATCCCACCCGGTCGACCCGATCCGCGACCACCGCGGCAAGCACGGTCGAAATCGACGCTTCGGCGAGATTGGAGAGCGCGGTCTTCGCCTCGTCCGGAGACAGGTTTCCGCGCACGACGTGCACACCGACCTGAAATGCCTTGTCGTTCGTCCAGTTTCGCACGATCTCGGCGGTTTCCCTTGCATCGGCGGCGGGCAACTCGGCGATCCGGTCCTTCATTTCCTGAACGCCCAACTCGTGCGTCCAGTAGACTCGCGCAAGTCCGCGCCGCGCAATCGTTTCGTATTCCTCATCCGGCCCGAATCCTCTCGGCAGGTCAAGATCGGTGAACTCCCGGTCCTGCAGGCTGTCGAGAAGCTCCGGGTTGCGCTCGATCCGTCCGGCGAGCCGCGGGGCGGCGCCGAAGATCTCGACTATCGCCTCGAAGGCGTCGGGCCGCGCGGCGGTAATCGGGCTGTCATAGGCGCTCCAGTCATCGATCTCAGATGGAAATGCTTGCGCCATTGGTCCACCAACGGATCCATCTTCTCGAACCAGCGCTTCGGCCGCAGCACGATATTCATCATGTCGGCGTAGGTTCCCGGCAACTCCGGCGATTCATCGGGGCCATGAACCTGGAGCAGCGGATAGTGGCGCGATGCCATCGCATGATGGTCCGCGTGACGCTGCATGTTGAAGAACATCCAGTTGCTGAACTTCCAGTCCGCGCTCCAGGAATGGTGTGGCATCACCCTTTCCCAGCGGCCGTTCGGCAGACGGACCCGGCGCAGACCGTAGTGTTGAAGGTAGTTGCTGATCTTCATCGAAAATACACAGCAAAGGCCAAGGAAAACAAAGACCGGAACCGCCCAGATCCCGCCCATCCAGAACACCAGCCTATACCAGAACGCTACCGCCAGGACATAGCGCCAGAACGGATTGCTGTAATGCCACAAGGGCAGACGGCGCCGCGCCAGGCGTTCTGCCGCCATTTTCCAGGAATTGGTCAGGTTGCTTGCGACTTCCCTGGGGAAGTATCGCCAGAAACTCTCACCCTTCGGAGCGGACCCCACATCATGCGGGGTGCCGACCTTGGCATGGTGGATATAGACATGCTCCGTCGCATATTGCGGATAAGAGGCTGAGGAAAGCAGGAACTCGCCGATCCGTCTTTCCCAGGTCGAGCGCCGGTGAATCAGTTCGTGACCGACCACGAATACCGCCTGTGCTTCCATGGTCAGGATGATCGCCAGGAGCACGTCTTCCCAGATTGCGAACCGACCCGCGACAAGGATCTGCCACATTCCAAAAATGAGCGTCGGCGGCCACAGAAACGCCCAGGACCAGACCGGCAGATTGTGCCAGAGCAGGCGGCGCTCCGGTGTGCTCGACGGGTTCATGCTGCGTCCGTCGGGACCCAGCGCCCGATCAAGCGGGCCGGCGACACCCATGAACACAAGCGCCGGCAACAGCCACCAGCCGCCATGAATTGCACCGACAAGAATCAACGGGAAAATGCACAATGGAAGATAATGCGGAAGGGCGCTGCGAATCGACGGTTCGATGTACTGCGAGATCACCGCCTCGTTCGGGCCCGGGTCACGACCTGCGCTTGTATCTTGCGGCATGGCAGTTTCCCTGATGGACTATTTTCCGCCTGCATCGGGGTTCATGTTATCATCGGGCAATCCGACCCGCAAATCCTTCACGTTTTCAGGATTTCAACCAGACGCACCAGCGCTTCGATACAAAACGCTGAAGTAACGGATTCGGAGCCATGCCCAATCCGGCCTGCCGCGCCCCATTTCAATGATTGATCACCAAAGGCGAGAAGCTCCGGCCAGCTACCGTCCTCACGTTGCGAATTCATGAGTTTTTCCACCTGGCGTTTCGCGTCGATTCTTTCAAGGCTTCCGATATTGTAGAGTGCCGACATTGCCTGAGCGGTCTGAAGGATGCTGCCGAATTCGCCTTCATCGTCGCGCAAGCCGAGGATACGATCCGCAAGTATCGGACGCAGTCGCTCGAGGGCGGGCCGCGCGCGAACCATGGCGCGTGTGACCGCGTAATGGATGGCGATCGTGTCGGGATACCATTTGGACGAACCATCAAGGTTGCCTTCGGCAATCAAGGCTTCCAGCCATCGTTGGGCATTCCGGGTTTCGGGGTGATCGCCAAGGTAGGCAATGGCATTCGCATTGACCACGGGGTCGGCTTCGATACGAAACGGCGACAGCACGCCGGGTTCATCTTCGGCCAGCACCCAGGTCATGAAACGCCCTTCCTCGTCGCGATTCCCCAGTAATCGCGGAACGTTCCTTCCGAGCAGGATCCAGGGGTGTGTCCCGATAACCAGCGAGCAGAGCGTGGTGCTGTCGAGATCCTGGGGCAGGTGCCGGTAGTAGCGCCACAGTCCGGGATACTCGATGGTGTCGGCAAGATACGCCCTGGTTGCGGCGCAAATGGCCCTCGCCCGCGCTTCAGTGCAACTTTCCAGGGCGAGTGTGCACAGAGCCGAAACGAAAGGAGGCCTTTCGAAATGCCGAGGAATGTCCGGGTCTGCAACATTGAACCGGATGCAGTACCAGGCGCCGTTCTCGTCGATCGTGGATTGCAGGAAACCGAGACCGCGGCGGATGCTGTCCGTTCCCGCTTCGGCAAGCGTCTCGCGCGCAACCGTGCTCGCCGGGGCAGTCGCCGGTTTCGGGGCGAGGCGACGAATCGGGGGCGCGGGATCGTGCATGGTCCTCCTCAGAAACTCGAGTGATGCCGCGCCGGTTCGCGCCTCCCTCCGTTCGGCCTCGCTGAACTTGCTGCGCGGCGGAAGCACCACATGCGTCGCGCCATACGTTTCCTCGTGCACGTGAATCTCGTGATCTTCGGCCAGGGTCACGCCGAATTCCTCTTCGATCGCTTTCCTGGG
>JAJECZ010000352.1 GCA_022821735.1 Alphaproteobacteria bacterium
TCCTCGCTGCGGCTGATCGAAAGCAGCTCCCGCCGGGCCAGCGCCTGGAGCTCGGAGGGGCCGCGCGCGACCACGGTATCGCGCACGAAACGCTTGACCGTTCGCAGCACGAGCGGCGCGCTGTCCCTGAGGATGGTCGCATAGTCCCTTGCCGCGGCCATCAGCTCGCCTCGCGGCACGGCCTGGTTGACCATGCCGATGTCGGCGGCGCGTTCGCCGTCGAAATGCTTTCCGGTCATCATGAATTCCATCGCGAGCTTGTGCGGGATGCGCGCCGCCAGCCCGGCGATGAGCCCGCCGCAGAACCCGATCTGCGCCTCGGGATAGAAGAAGTCCGCGGTCTCGTCGGCGACGGCCAGATCGCAGAACTCGACCAGGCAGAAGGCGCCGCCCACACAATAGCCGTGCACGGCGGCGATGATCGGCTTGTCCACCATCACGCCGACGCCCGGCATGCACTCCCAGAGCTCCGGGTCGCGCGGCGGGTCGCGCAGGTCTGCGCCGACCGAGAAGGCGCGCTCGCCCGCGCCGGTCAGGATCGCGACGCGGTCATCGCCGTCCTGCAGGCGCTCGAAGGCCCGGATCAGCTCGGCGACCAGCCCGTTCGACAAGGCATTCATCTTGTCGGGCCGGTTGAGGGTAATCGTTGCGATACCGTCCTCGGAGCGGTAGTCGATCAGCGGCGCGTTCACGGATGCGTTCTCCCGTTGGTGAATCCGGTATAGGATAGCGTTTCCCCGTGAGGGAGGGCGACTCTTGGCCGAACGACCGCTGGTTGAGGCGCTGTTTCACGAGCCGAGCTCGACGGTGAGCTATATCGTGGCCTGCCCGGGAACCGGCCGGGCCGCCGTCGTCGATCCGGTGCTCGACTACGACATCTACTCCGGGCGGACGGAGACAGCGTTCGCCGAGCGGCTTGTTGCACGGGTTCGCGAGCGCGGCCTCGGCGTTGAGTGGATCCTCGAAACCCATGTGCATGCCGACCATCTGAGCGCCGGCGCCTTCCTGAAGCATGAGCTTGGCGGCAGGACGGCCATCGGCGGCCACATCGTCGATGTGCAGGCGGTCTTCAAGGACATCTACAACCTGCCGCCGGAATTCCTGACCGACGGCTCCCAGTTCGACCGGCTGTTCGACGACGAGGAGCGGTTCCAGGTAGGGCAGGTGCCGGCGCGGGTGCTGCACACGCCCGGCCACACGCCCGCCTGCGTCACCTATGTCATCGGCGATGCCGCGTTCACCGGCGACACCGTCTTCATGCCGGATTTCGGCACGGCGCGCTGCGACTTCCCCGGCGGCGACGCGGCGGCGCTCTACCGCTCGGCGCGGCGCATCCTTTCGCTGCCGCCCGAAACGCGCGTCTTCGTCGGGCACGACTACGCGCCGGGCGGACGGGAGGTCGCGTGGGAGACGACCGTGGAAGAGGAGCGCAGGGCGAACCGGCATGTGCGCGACGGCATCGACGAGCAGGCCTTCGTCACCATGCGCACCAAGCGGGACAGGGAGCTCGATGTGCCGGCGCTGCTGCTGCCGTCGATCCAGGTGAACATGCGCGGCGGCGACCTGCCGGAGCCGGAAAGCAACGGCCGCGCATACCTCAAGATCCCGCTCAACGCGTTCTGACCCATGGCCGATATGCTGGACGCCACGGGCCTGCGTTGCCCGATCCCGGTCCTGCGGGCCCGCAAGCGCCTGAAGGCGATGGCGCCGGGCGACAGGCTGGAGGTGTTGACCGACGATCCGGTATCGCCCATCGACATGCGCCATTTCTGCGCCACCGAGGGCCATGACATCGTGGAAGCCCATGAGGCCGACGCGCCCTACCGCTTCGTGATCGCAAAGGCCAGGTAGGGCCCTGCCGCCGGAAACCCTGTGCGATGTGTCATGGGTTGTCATGAAATGTCATGTTTTGTCATGGTCCGGTCGTCCTGCGGCGGCCGGACGCTCATGTCTTCCTCGCAGGCCGCGTCCGGTTCGGGGGTCGTTCACGGTCATCGTCTCTCCTTTCGGTCGGGGAGTGGAGCCGGCGGTCCCTTTACCGCGCGTAACGCGCGCGGGCGTCCGCGCGCGTTTGCGCCGGCGCGGTTCGCGCACCTGATTGCGCGCGCGAGACGGCGGGCATACCTCTCCCGTCTGTTTCTCGGGTCCTTTTCAGAATCGAGGGAAGCGGCTCCGGACGCCTCTGCCCTCAAGGACATCATACCACATTTTTATATAAGTCAAGTCATAATTCAGAATTAATTCAAATTTTGTTCATGCACCCCTGGATGCGGCTGCAAGCGGGCGGCGGCAGCCTTGATCGTCTCCCATGCCTGCTCGACATGGACGCGCCCGGTGCCGGTCTGGCCGATGGAAACGCGGATGGCATAGGCCCCGCGCACGCTGCCCTGCGTCAGGTAGATATGTCCTTCATCGTTGATCGCGTGCAGCAGGCGCTCGTTCAACAGGTCGAGCGCCTCGGCCCCTTGAGGGGCATACCGGAAATTCAGCAAAGCCAGCGACCTGGGCGCCATAAGCTCGAAATCCGGATGCGCCGCGATCTCGCCTTCGAGCCATTCCGCGAGCGCGATATGGCGCCGGACCAGACCGCGCAGGCCCGCCAGGCCGTAGCTGCGCAGCACGAACCATAGCTTGAGCGCCCGGAAACGGCGTCCCAGCGGCACGCTCCAGTCGCGGTAATCGATCACGGCATCTCCCTCGCGGCTTTTCAGGTAGGCGGGGAGGATCGACAGGGTGCGGACGAGAGAGTCCGGATCGCGAACGAAATGCGCCGAGCAGTCGAAGTTGGTCAGCAGCCATTTGTGCGGATTGAAGACAAGGCTGTCCACGGTCTCGACGCCCCGCAGCATCCAGCGGTGTTCCTCGCAGATAAGCACGCTGCCCGCCCATGCGGCGTCGACATGGAAGAAGACGTCGTGCGCCCGTGCGACGGAGCCGATCTCGTCCAGGCGGTCGATGGCGCCGACGCCGGTCGTGCCGAGGCTCGCGACGATGCAGGCCGGCCTGAGGCCGGCCGCCCTGTCCGCGCGAATCGCCGCATCCAGCGCATCCGCCCTCATGGCGAAGTCGCTGCCGGTTTCGACCAGCCGGACATGCCGGCGGCCGTAGCCGGCGATCTTCGCTCCCTTTTCGGTAGCCGAGTGGGCCTGGTCCGAGGTGTAAACGACGGGCGCCGCCCCGGCTCCGGCGAGGCCCTGCTCGTTTGCAGCGCCTCCGGTCGCCCGTTCGCGCGCCGTCAGCAGAGCGCAAAGAATGGCTGACGACGCCGAGTCCTGGATGACGCCCGAGAAGCCTTCCGGAAGACCGATGGCCTGCCGGAGCCATTCCAGCATGCGGGTTTCCATCTCGGTGGCGGCGGGCGAGGTCTGCCACAGCATGCACTGCGCGCCCAGCGCCGCCGTCAGCATCTCGGCCAGCACCGAGGGTGGACTGGAGTTGGCCGGGAAATAGGCGAAGAAGCGCGGATGCTGCCAATGGGTCATTCCGGGCATGACGATGCGCTCGAAATCGGCGAACACCGCTTCCATCGGCTCGCCTGCCTCTGGCGCCGCCGGGGGCAGGGCGGACGCGATGTCGCCCGGCCGGGTCTGCGCGCGGACCGGGAAGCGTTCCACCTCCGCCATGTAGTCGGCCATCCAGTCCACGAAGCGGTGGGCGTGGGCCCTGAATTCGTCGGGCGTCACGGGGCCGGGCGCTCCGGCGCCATTGATTCCGGGGGCAGCATCGGGGTTATAGTCTCCGGCAGTGAAATCGACCGGATGAGCATGGCATGACGACAGTTTCTCCAGAAGTCCTCGACAGCCCGGCAGCCTGGC
>JAJECZ010000307.1 GCA_022821735.1 Alphaproteobacteria bacterium
CCCGGCCTCCCCCGCAAGCGGGGGAGGAGGTTTCCCGCAGTTGGCGGCATGGGTTCTAATCAATGATCCTCGCGTTTCATTCGTCGCCCCGGACCCCGGCTCTCCGCTTCGCTCCGGCCGGGGTGACGGCCGGGGGCTTGACCGCATACGCGGTGCAACCCGAACAGGCTCCGTCACAGAAACCGCAACAAACCTTCCGACGGCGGCCAATCCTCGATACCGACGTCAACCCTCCAGACCGAACTCGCGTTCTACTTCTTCCAGCGTATAGGTCCGCGACCGCCCGGCCCGGTTGTCGCTCAGCCACCGCCCGGCCAGATACAGGTCTTCCAGATCGTCCAGATGCGCCAGAATGGTTTCGCGGGCGTAGAAGGCCTTGGTCCGGCCCGTCGCCTTGGCGAGTCGTTCGAGACGGCCTTCGATTTCTTCGGGCAATGTGATCGCAAGCATGTCGCGCTCCCAACGCTGCACAATTATAGCAATCCCGGAACACCGGCAGTGAAACCGCTCCGCAGCAGAACGGGCGTTACAGTGGTTCCGGTCCCGAGTAGGACCGAATTCGAGAGTTCCTTCACGAACCCGAGGGTGGCTCCGCCCGTTCGATACGAAAGCCGTCATCGGAGCCGCGAATTTTGTGCAGTACCCGCCTCGCCATTATCTCGGCATACTTAGCGCTGATATTCCCTTCGACATAAAGTTCGGTCCCGGAAATTGGGACCGGCGTGCGGAGTTCATTCTCCGACCGGGTAAAGTAGGGGCCCTTGCCGCGCACTTCAGCGAGACGTTCAGTAAACTCGGGTACAGCCTCTCTCGCCAGCACTTCGCAGAGCCGCGCCAACAACAAACTCCAACGCTTTACCTCATGACGCTCGCCATCGAGCCAAATGGCCACTAAGGGAGTGGAGGGTCTTTTCTTCGCGGGACCGGGCGACGGCGTTCCCGATGGCGGCTTCCCCGAACCCCAATTGGGTTTAGCGCCGCCTTGCGGTCTAACAACTTTGGTTTCTGGCTGCGCATCGGGTCTTTCGTCTTCGCCGATGCTTGCGAGCTTGCCTTGCAGAAGGCGAGTGATCGTTTTCCAATTGGGTTGGTGGCCCGACATCTCCTCAACTGCCCGGACGAACTCGGCGAGCAACCCCCGCAAGCGGCTATCGCCATCCACATGCCGCCAAGCCTCCGGCAAGGCCGCCTCCACGAGCCGGTTACGTTTCTGATTTTCGAACTCCCGTTTGGCTTCGCTCTTCGCCTCGCCGCCAAGCACAGAATCCCGGTTGAGGAAGCGTTGGAGCGTCGCCGCCGAGTCGGAATAGGTCCCTTCGCGGAGATCGATGGATGTGAACAGACGGTTATGCGCTTGCTCGCCCGGGGCCATCGGCAAGTAGAGCCACCAGTCCAGGCCGTTCGTAAGCGCCGCCAGCTCGACGCCCTCCCGGTAGGCATACCGCAACAATTGAGCCTGATGCCCCAGAAGTTTCTCTTCAGCGGGCTTCGCCTCGATCAGGACGCGCGGCCCTTCTCTTGCGCAAAGGCAATAGTCCACAAACCCCCTGTCGTCGTTTATGTCCTTAACCGGATACTGGCGGCAAACCTCGTCGAAATCGTCGGTATCCCAGCCTAACGCCCCGATAACGGGCAACACCGCAATCTCGCATGTTGCCGCTTCGTTGGCCCGCGAGAAGTCTTTTTCGGCCAACCGCCCGATCAGTGTCTCTAGTCTCGAAAGGTCCGGCATCGCCCGTAGCCTAGACGATTCGCGCGAACGGCAGAACCAGTCCGCCCTGCACGTCCCGGAAGACGATCTCCACCGGCAGGTCCAGCCGGAGCGCGACGGCCTCCGCGCTCAGCATCTGGCATTGGAGGCGCACGCCTTCTTCCAGTTCCACCGTCGCCATGACATAGGGGATTTCGTCGCGGAGGGCGGGCACGAAGGGGTGGTGGACTTCGGTCCAGGCGTAAAGCCGGCCCCGGCGCGAGGACTCGATCCAGCAGACCTCCAGGGAGTGGCAGGCGGCGCACATCGGACGGGGATAGTGGCGGACCAGGCCGCAATTGCCGCATTGCTGGAGCAGCAGGCGGCGTTCCTTCAGCCCGTCCCAGTAGGGCTTCGAGTCGATGGTCGGTTCCGGGACCGGGCGGGAGATTATTGTTTCGCCCGTCGGCGGGCGGGCACTCACGCCGCCGCTCCCATGATGGCGAGCGAGCCGTCGCCGAGGTCGCCGTAGCCGGTGACGAGGCCGATTTCGGCGCCCGCCACCTGCGCCCGGCCCGCCTCGCCGCGCATCTGCTTCACCAGTTCGCAGACATGGTTCATGCCGACGATATGCGCCTGGCTGAGCAGGCCGCCATGCGTGTTGACCGGCAGCGCGCCGTCGAGCCCGATGCGCCCGCCCTCGACGAAGGCCCCGCCCTCGCCCTTGGGGCAGAAGCCCAAATCCTCAAGCTGGCAGATCACCGTCCAGGTGAAGCAGTCATAGACCTCCGCGACATCCACATCCTCGGGGCCGACGCCGGCCATGCCGAAGGCGCGCGGCGCCGCCTTGGCGAGGCCGAGCCGGGTTATGTCCGGGCGCTGGGTGATGACGCTCGGCGAGTCCGGGTGGCCCTCGGCGACGCCCAGGATCGGCACCGGCCGGCGGGTGTCGGCCGCGCGTTCGGCGCTGGAGATCACCACCGCCGCGCCGCCGTCGCTCTCCAGGCAGCAATCGAACAGCCGGTAGGGGTCGCAGATCATTCTGGACGCGTGATGGTCCTCGACCGTCATCGGCTTCTGCATGATGGCGTTGTCGTTCAGCATGGCGTGGCGGCGCATGGTGACCGCGACTTCCGCGAACTGGTCGGCCGTCGTGCCGTAAAGCTCCATGTGGCGGCGCGCCATGGGGGCGTAGAGCTGCGCCGGGGCGATGGTCCCGGACGGCGTCTCGAACTCGGAGACGACGTGGAATTGCGGCATGGCGGCAACCCTCGACGCCACGCGCGAGTCCGAATAGCCGCGCCGCCCGATGGGCAGCAGCACGTTTCGGCAAAGGCCCGTCGCCACGGCGACCGCGGCGGCCTGTATCGCGGCGACGCAACTGGCGCCGCCCATCGGCGTGGTGGCTGAGAAGGTCACGTCCTCCAGGCCGAAATTGGTGATGAAATCCTCGGCCACGGCCGCACCCGAGGCATAGGGCAGGATGCCGTCAATGTCCTTCGGCTCGAGGCCCGCATCCTCTATCGCGCTCAGCGACGCCTCCAGCTGCAGCGCCAGCGCGCTCCTGTCCGACCCGCGCCGATAGGCCGTCTCGCCGATCCCGACGACCGCCGCCCTGCCGTTCAGCGATGCCGCCATGGCCTTCCCTCCCCCGCTTTGTCCGTCCGTGGCGATGCTATCCCCGCCGCGCTGCCGGCGCCATAGCGCGGGCGGCTCGCCCCGGGGCGGCGATGGCCGTATCCTGCGCACAAGCCCGCCTCCCGCAGGAGACCCGATCCCATGTCGGACCCGTTCGCCCCCATCCACGAGCTTGCCCCGGAGATCGCCGCCGGTCGGCTCTCTCCCGTCGAGGTGACGGAGACCTGCCTCGACCGGATCGCCAGCCTCGACCCGAAGCTGCATGCCTTCGCCGCCGTCTATGCCGACGAGGCGCGCGAGGCCGCCGAGGCCGCGCACAGGGCGATCCGCGCCGGGCACCGCATCGGGCCGCTCCACGGCATCCCCATCGGCGTCAAGGACCTTTGCGACATGGAGGGCCGCGTCACCACCGGCGGGGCGGCGATCTGGAAGGAACGCATCTCGCCGACCACGGCCACGCTGGTCGAGCGGCTGCGCGCCGCCGGCATGATCGTGGTCGGCAAGACGCACACGGTCGAGTTCGCCTATGGCGGCTGGGGCACCAACAACTCGCTCGGCACCCCCTGGAACCCCTGGGACCGCGAGACGCACCGCATACCCGGCGGCTCGTCGAGCGGCACCGGCGCGGGCGTCGGCGCGGGGCTCATCCCGTGCGGCATCGGCACCGACACCGGTGGCTCGGTGCGGCTGCCGGCGGCCTTCTGCGGCACGGCCGGCCTCAAGACCTCGGTCGGGCGGATCAGCACCCACGGCGTGCTGCCGCTCTCCCACACGCTGGACACGCCGGGCCCGCTCGCCCGCGCCGTCGAGGACTGCGCCTGGCTGCTGGAGGCCATGCAGGGCCCGGACCCACGCGATCCGAAAACCCGCAGGCTGGCGCCCGTTGACGCGACCTCGGGCCTGCGCCGGGGTGTGCGCGACCTCCGCCTGGCCCGCATGCCGGACTCCGAGCGGCCGGGCTTCGACGCCGAAGTGCTGGCGGCCTATGACGCAACGCTCGCGGTTTTCGAGGAGCTGGGCGCGCATATCGTCGATATCGACATGCCGCGCGCCATGGCGGACTTCGCGGAGCCGGTCGCCAACATTATCGGCGCGGAGAGCTATACCCACCTCAAGGACGTGATGGACAATGAGGAGCAGCAGCTCGACCCCGACGTGCGCCCGCGCGTGGCGGCCGGCGGGCGGCTCCCGGCCCGCGACTATGTGGCGACGCTGCTCGACCGCGAGGCGGTGATGGCGGCCTTCGACGACGCCATGGACGGGATCGACGCGCTGCTGACGCCGACGGCCCGCTTCGCCGCGATCCCGGTCGCCGAGGTGGACCAGAAGCAGACCCCGGCGACGGTGACCCGCATGGGCAACTATCTGGGCCTGACCGGGCTTGCCGTGCGCAACGGCTTCACCCGGGCCGGCATGCCGACTTCGCTGCTCGTCAACGCCCGCGACGGCGACGAGGCGCTGGCGCTCCGGATCGGCTGGGCCTACGAACAGGCGACGGACTGGCATCGCCGCACGCCGGAGGGATATTGAGGACATGGCCCGACTGGAAAGCATGGCCGCGGAGATCGGCGCGAAGCTGAAGGAACGCGGCGAGACGATCGCCGTCTTCGAGAGTTCGTCCGGCGGGCTGGTGTCGGCGGCGCTGCTGGCGGTGCCGGGCGCCAGCCGCTACTACCAGGGCGGCGGGGTGATCTACACGCAGGCCGCGCGGAGCGAGCTGGCGCGCATCGGCGAGGAGGACATGCGCGGCCTGCGCTCCTCCTCCGAGCCCTATGCACAATTGCTGGCGGGCCGGGCGCGCACCATCTTCGGCACGGACTGGGGACTGGCCGAGACGGGCGCCGCCGGCCCGGACGGCAACCGCTACGGCGACGCGCCGGGCCACAGCTGCCTTGCGGTCGCCGGCGCCATCGACTTCGCGGAAACGCTGGAGACGGGCGACGCCGACCGCGAGGCGAACATGTGGCGCTTCGCCGAGGCCGCGCTCGACCTGATGCGCCGGGCGCTCTCCGTCTGAGCCGTCAGTTCGCGCGGCGGGTATTCCCGGTAACGGCTTCGACGACCAGCGGCGCCGCCCCGTCCGGCACGTCGTGGCCCATGCCGTCGATCACGACCATGCGCGCGCCGGGGATCGAGTTCTTCACGTCCTCACCCTGCCCGACCGGGACCAGCGGATCCTCTGCGCCGTGAATGACGACCGTCGGGGCCGTAATACCGCCGAGCGCGGCGCAGCGGCTGTCGCCGGAAGCGATGCTGGCCAGCAGGTGCCGGCCATGGCCAGGGGGATAGTAGGCCCGGTCGTAGAGCGCGCCCGCGCGCGCCCTGACGCCGGCCTCGTCGCGCGGATAGCCGGGCGAGCCCATGATCCGGTTCTGCTCCCAGGCAAGCTCCATGAAGGTCTCGCGGTCGATATCCGCCGGGCGCGGCACGTTCAGCCACTCGGAGGCGGCCTGGCTCGGCCGCGGCAGGCCGCGCCGGCCCGAGGTCGCCATGACGGAGGCGAGCGACTTCGTCTTCGCCGGATGACGGATCGCCACGAGTTGCGCGATCGCTCCGCCATTGGAGCTGCCATAGATGTGCGCCGCCCCGATGCCGAGCGCATCCAGCAGGCCGGCGCCATCGTCGGCCATGTCCTCGATTGTGTAGGGCGCATCGACCGGCTCGCCCGCCCGCGCCTGCTTGAAGGCCCGCCCGATATTCGCGAGCCCGGCCTCCTCGAAACGGGTGGAGAGCCCGCAATCGCGGTTGTCGAACAGGATCGGCCGGAAGCCCGCCTCGCCGAGCCCGTCGATCAGCGCATCCGGCCAGGAGATGAGCTGCATCCCGAGCCCGCCGATCATCAGGATCGGGTCGCCGCCGGCAGGGCCCCGCACCTCGTATTCGATCTCGATCCCGTTCGCTTCCGCCCGCGCCACGACGCCGTTCCTCCCCAATTGCTTGACTCGTCCCCGGCGATACTATCCACTTTCCGCTCGTCAACACCTCGGCATGCGGCAAATTGCGCCGCCATGCCCTGGCAGATACGGGAGGATCCGGAATGAAACCTGTGTTGCGTCCAGTCGCCGCGCTTGCCTTCCTCGCAGGCGCCGCGACTACCGTCCAAGCTGCGGACTTCGAGTGGAAAATGCAGGCCAGCTGGCCTCCGGGCGGACCGGGGACCCAGTGGGAGAACTTCACGATGTTCGTCGACTCGGTGGACCGGATGTCCGCCGGCCGGCTGAAGATCGAGCCGCTTCCCGGCGGCGCCATCGTACCGGCGTTCGAGGTCCTCGACGCCACCTCGCGCGAGGTGATCGACGGCGCGCACACCGCGATGGGCTACTGGGTGGGCCGCAGCAAGGCGGCAATCCCCCTCTCGCACGGGCCGCTGTTCGGCATGGACTATATCGACTTCTTCGGCTGGCTCTATCACGGCGGCGGGCGCGAACTCACCGACCAGTGGTACCAGGAGAAGCTGAAGGCGAACGTCGTCTCCTTCCCCGTCCAGCCGTCCGGCCCGCAGGCGCTCGGCTGGTACAAGGAAGAGATCAAGAGCTGGGAGGACTTCCAAGGCCTTAAGCTGCGCATCTACGGCCTCGGCAACCTGGTGTTCAACGCCGCCGGCGTGAGCGCCGTGCAGTTGCCGGGCGCGGAAATCCTGCCGGCGGCGGAACGCGGCGTCATCGATGCAGCCGAGTGGGTCGGCGGCATTGCCGACCTCGAGTTCGGCTTCCACACGGTCTGGAAATACACCATGGCGCCGGGCGTCCACGAGCAGGTCACGGTCGGCGACCTGCTGATCAACAAGGACCGCTGGGACTCTCTGCCCGCCGATCTCAAGGCGATCGTCGAGGCGGCTGCGGTCGAGACCTTCTGGGTGTGGAAGACCAAGTGGCATATCCACAATGCGGACGCTTACGAGGAGATGGTCACGAAGCACGGCGTGACGAAGATCCGCACGCCTCAGGCTATCCTCGATGCCTTCATGGCCGCCTATGACGACCTCGCCGTACAGTGGGAAGAGGAAGACGAGTGGTACAAGAAGGTGCGCGATTCCCAGCGCGCCTACGCCGAGAAGATCGTGCCGTACCGCCGGTTCTCGCACCCGCCCTATGAGTATCTGAGCGACTATTTCTGGAAGGACAAGATCGACTGACCGGTCGTTGTCCCGACGGCAGGCGGCGCTGTAACGGGCGCCGCCTGCTTCCCTTTACCGTCATCCACGGAATCCGGATTCTATGACAACCGATCCAGCGCTCCAGGAAGACCCGCCCGCCTGGCTGCTGGGCACCGTCAAGGGCATCGACCATTATGTCGGCCGGGGTTCGGGCGTCCTGTTCTGCTGGCTCATCATTCCGATGGTCGGCGGGCTCACCTATGAGGTGCTCGCCCGGTACCTGTTCCACGCGCCGACCATCTGGGCTTACGACATTACCTACATGCTCTACGGCTCGCATTTCATGCTGGGCGCGGCTTACTGCCTGCTCCGCGGCGGCCATATCCGCACGGATATCTTCTACGGCAAATGGTCCGAGCGCACGAAGGGCCGCGTCGATGCCGCCCTCTACCTGCTCCTGTTCTTCCCTGGGATGTTCTTCTTCCTCGTCCGGGGCTGGAACGAGGCCTACCATGCCTGGGACATCGGCGAGCGTTCCGACCTGACGCCCTTCCAGCCGATCATGTGGCCCTTTAAGGCGGTCATTCCGATCACCGCCGCCCTGCTTCTGATCCAGGGCGTCTCCGAGTTCCTCAAGGCTTTCTGGGCCGCACGCACCGGCCGGGAACTCTTCCCGAAGACCGATACACCGGCGGAAATGCTGTGAGCGGAGAGATACTGGGCCTCGTCCTGCTGGTCGCGCTGCTGACAGGCATCTTCGTCGGCTTCCCGATCGCCTTCACCCTCATCATCCTCGGCATCGTCTTCGGATGGATCGGCTTCGGCGAAACCGTCTTCTTCCAGATGGTCTTCCAGACCATCGGCATGATGAAGGAGGAGGTTCTCGCTGCCGTCCCGCTGTTCATCTTCATGGGCCATGTGCTCGAACGCGCGGGCCTGATGGAGCGATTATTCACCTCCTTCCAGTCAATCATGGGAGGGCTCAGGGGCTCACTCTATCTGGGCGTGCTGTTCACGGCGACGATCTTCGCCACCGCCACGGGCATCATCGGCGCCTCGGTCACGGTGATGGGCCTGCTCGCCGCGCCGGCCATGACCCGGAGCGGCTATGACGAGCGCCTTTCCGCAGGCGTCATCACGGCAGGCGGCTGCCTCGGTATCCTGATCCCGCCGAGCGTGCTGCTGGTGGTGCTGGGGCCGGTCCTCGGCGTGTCGGTCATCCACCTGTTCGCCGCGGCGATCATCCCGGGCATCATCCTGTCCGGCCTCTACATCTCCTACACGATCGTGCGCTGCCTCATCAATCCGGCGCTGGGGCCACCGATCCCGCCGGAACAGCGGCTGTCCTCGGGCTGGGAGATCCTCAAGGAGTTCATTTCCGGCGTGGTGCCGATGGCGGTCATCATCTTCGCCGCGCTCGGCAGCATCATCATCGGCCTCGCCACGCCGACCGAAGCCGCGGCCATGGCGGCCGTGGGCTCGCTGGCGCTGGCGCTCGGCTACCGCCGGCTGAACTGGACGATGCTGAAGGAGGCCGCGCTCAACACGCTGGAAACCTCCAGTCTGGTGCTGTTCCTCGCCGTCGCGTCGAATGTTTACGGCTCGGTCTTCACCCGGCTCGGCACCGGCACCATGCTCGCCAACTGGCTGCTCGAAATCCCGATGCCGCCGCTGGCGATGCTGGCGCTGCTGATGGTGGTGCTGTTCCTGCTCGGATGGCCGCTGGAATGGCCGGCGATCGTGTTCATCTTCGTGCCGATCTTCCTGCCGGTGATTATTTCGCTCGGCTCCGACCTGCCCGCTCTCGGCATCGACGAGTCCTGGGCCGACAAGATGAGGGTCCCCCACCTCGTTTGGTTCGGGACATTGCTGGCGGTGAATTTGCAGACAGCATTCCTGTCTCCACCGGTAGCCATGGCCGCCTACTATCTGAAGTCGGTGGCGCCTCAATGGGACCTGCTGAAGATCTATGGCGGCATGTTCGACTTCATGATGCTGCAATGCGTCGGCCTCGCCATCGTGTTCTTCATCCCCGAAGTCGCGCTCTGGCTGCCATCGGTGCTGTTCAAGTAGCGTCGGCAAAGTCCTTTACCGGACAATCGTGAAGATGCCGGCGCCGCCCTCTCCGGCGGCGCCGGCAGTGCCTTTCAGAGGAGGGAAGCCGTGCTGCTCGAAGGGATCAGGGTCATCGAGGCGGCAACCTTCATCGCCGGCCCGGCCGCGGCGATGATTCTGGGCGAGTTCGGCGCCGACGTGGTAAAGGTCGAAGCCCCGGACGGCGACCCGTTCCGCCAATCCGTCGGCGCGCCGGGCAATCCGCCCACGCCCTTCAACTATCCCTTCAACATGGACAACCGGCACAAGCGCAGCCTCGTGCTGGACCTGAAACTGGAGGCGGACCGCGCACGGCTCTACGAGATGGTGCGCGAGGCCGATGTCTTCATCACCAACTCGCCCCTCGGCACGCGCGCCCGCCTCGGTATCCGCGATGAGGACCTCATACCGCTGAACGAACGGCTGATCTACGCTTCCGTCACCGCCTATGGCGAAACGGGCCCTGAAGCCGCGCGCACCGGGTTCGATTCGACGGCGCTCTGGGCGCGCACGGGCCTCATGGACATGGTGCGCCCCGCGCCCGACTCGCCGCCGGCCCGATCCCTGCCCGGCATGGGCGACCACCCCACCGCGATGACGCTCTTCGCCGCGGTGATGATGGCGCTCTACCGCCGCGAGCGCACGGGCAGGGGCGGCGCGGTTTCGACCAATCTCATGGCGAACGGCCTCTGGTGGAACGCCTTCCAGACCAGCGCCATGCTCTGCGGCGCCGAGCACAAGCGCCGCCCGGCGCGCGAAGACGCCGCCAACGCGCTCCACAACCTTTACCGCTGCCGCGACGGCCGCTGGTTCCATCTTGTGCTGCTGCCGGAGGATCGCAACTGGCCGAAGCTGGTCGCGGCGCTCGAAAAGCCGGAATGGCTCGACGACCCGTGCTACCGGGACCGGCCGGCGCGGGTCGCCAACCGCCATGCGCTGATCGCCGGTCTCGACGCCGTGTTCGCTACCCGGGACTGGCCGGAATGGCGTGAAATACTCGTCCGCAACGCCGTCAGCTTCGGTGAGATCGGCACGCTCGCGGACATTCCAAACGATGTGCAAATGCGCGAAAGCGGCGCCCTCATCCCCTGCGACGACCCGGAGACCGGCGCATCGCTGGCAGTGGCGGTCCCGCTGTTCCTGGACGGCGAGGAAAGGCGCAGGCCGAAAGCGGGACCGGCGCTCGGAAGCAACTGAAAGGCGCTGCGCTTCTCCTCTCAAACGATGGTTCGTTCCCCGAGCCGACGGACGGCGCCCGAGAAGACAGCGATGGTCTCGCCGCCGTCCTCGCGTACCTCGACCGCATAGGCGCCGGTGCGCCCGGCACCCGCCTGTTCGCGGGCCTCGGCCACAAGCAGGCGGCCCGCCCGGCCGGGACGCAGGAAGGTGATCGAGCAGAACTGCGCCACCGAGACCCGGTTTCGGCTGTTGCTTGCGAAGGCCATGGCCGAGTCTGCCAGGGAGAAGATGTAGCCGCCGTGGCAGACGCGGTGACCGTTCAACATCCCTTCCGTCACCCGCATCGACATGCGTGCCCAGCCGGCGCCGACCGCCTCCAGCCGGATGCCGAGATTCCGCGACGCGTCGTCCTGCTCGTACATAGCGTCGGCGACGCGCCGGGCCAGCGCATCGGCAGCACCCGCCGTCTGACCCGCATCCATCAGTGCGCGGCCTCGAAGTCGTGAATGTAGTCCCGCGTCTCCGGCACCGCATCCAGGTCCTTCGCTAGCTGGATCTGGAACACGGTCACGATATTGTTCAGGAAACCGACCTCGCAGGAGGTAAGGTAGAACTCCCACATCCGGCAGAAGCGCTCGTCATACATCGACCGCGCCTTGTCCCAGTTCGATACGAAACGGCTCCGCCACGCCCGCAGCGTCTTCGCGTAATGGCGCTTCAACACCTCTATGTCCGTCACCAGAAGGTGCTGCTCCTCTATCGCGGGCATCAGTTCAGAAAGCGTCGGCACGTAGGTGCCCGGGAAGATGTAGCGGGTGATCCACGAATTGACCGGCCCCGGCGTGTCATAGCGCCCGATGGTGTGCACCACCGCGACACCGTCATCCGTCAGAAGCTCCCGGACCTTCCCGAAAAACTCCCGGTAGTGCCCGAGCCCCACATGCTCCAGCATCCCCACCGAAACGATCCGCTCGTAGCGGCCCGTCTCCTCCCGGTAGTCCTGCAGCTTGAAACGCACCCGCTCCGACAGGCCTGCTTCCACCGCCCGCGCATTCGACAACTCATGCTGCTCGTGGCTGAGCGTCACGCCGGTTACATCCACATCAGCCTGCTGCGCCAGATGCAGACCCAGACCGCCCCAGCCCGAGCCGATGTCCAGAACCCGGTCCCCCGGGCGCAGCAGCAGCTTCGCCGCAAGATGCGTCTTCTTCCGGCGCTGCGCCGTTTCGATGTCGTCATTGTCCGAAGCGAAATAGGCGCAGCTATATTGCCGGTCGCTGTCCAGGAACAGGTCGAACAGTTCCGGCTTCAGGTCGTAATGGTGCGAAACCTTGCGGCGCGCGGCGCCCACAGGATTGTGCGTACGAACCCGGCCCAGAAGCTTCCGT
>JAJECZ010000276.1 GCA_022821735.1 Alphaproteobacteria bacterium
GTCGGCATCGAGCCCGAATCTGCCGGCACCCGGTCCGGGGCAATGCGCGCCAGCACCCGGAACATCAGCTCGGAGACCAGCATCCCGGCCGACAGGCGCCAGAAGCACGCCGCGGGAAAGGTTGGATTCAGCAGTGTGCCCTCAGGCACCGACAGGTGCAGCGGCTCATACGTCCCCTGGTTGTTGGGCAGGATCGGATCGCACACGAGCTTGAGCGGCAACGCCACATAGGCGCGCGTATAGTTGATGGGGCAGTTGACGGGCCGCCGCACCTGGGGCGAAGTGCCGGTAAAGTCGGCGTGCACGTCGCTCCCCTCGATCCGCAGCGTCAGCGCGAGCGTCTGCGGCTCCGCAACGCCCTCGATCTCCATTTCCATCTCTTCGCGGTATTCGCCGTCGGGAAGCGCGGCGATCCCGGCCCGCATGCCGGCCTCCGTGCGGCGCATGATCTCGTCGGCGTGTCCGCGCAGCGAATCGAGGCCGAACTCCGTCGCAAGCCGCTCGAGTTCGCGGCTGCCGGCCCAGCCCGCCGCCACCTGGGCGCGCAGGTCGCCGATCATCTTCTCCGCGAAGCGCACATTGCGTCTGAGAAGCGCGAAAAGCTGTTCGTTCGGTTCGCCGTCGTCGTAGAGCTTTAGCGGCGGAATGATGAGGCCCTCTTCATAGACCTCCTCGCTGAGCCCCGAGCCTTTGCGCCCGCCGATGTCCACGTGGTGGACGCTGTTGATCGAGAAGCCGATGAGCCGGTCGCCGCGGAAGGCGGGCGTGGTGATGAAGACGTCGGCGGTCTGGCCGTTGCATATCCAGGGGTCATTGCAGATGTACACGTCGCCCGGCCGGACCGTCTCGGGCGGAAAGTGCTGCAGGAGACTGCGCCCGTATACCGGCATGACCCCGGTATGCCCTGTGGCGCCGAGCCAGGTCTGGCCGATGAGACAGCCCCTGTCGTCGTAGAGCCCGGTGGACATGTCATGCACTTCGACCACGTCGTGGGAGAATGCGGTGCGGAACATCGTCGTGGCCATCTCGTCGGCGACGGCGATCAGGCGCGGCCAGACGATGTCCAGGGCTTCGGGCGGCCGGTTGGCGCTCATGGCGTTTCCTCCAGGTCAACCTTGATGACCAGCGCTCCGTAGGGATCGACCTCGACCGCTGCGCCGTCGTCGACGATCGTGGTAGCAGTCGGTTCCTCGACGATGGCCGGCCCTTCGAACGTTGCGCCCGGATGTAACCGGTCCCGATCGAAGACGCTGAACGGGCGCATGCGGCGCTCACGGGCCGACCAGGCGGGCCGTGTGCCTGCCGCGGCCGCCTCCGCAGCGAAGGCAAGCGGCTCCAGCCTGAGCTCGCCGCCCACCAGTTCTCCGAGCACCCGGAGGTTCACGATTTCCGCCGGCACGTCGTCGTAGAAGTAGCCGTATTTCTCGCGGTAAAGGGCAGCGAAGTTCTGCCAGATCGCTTCGCGGTCAACCGCCCCGTCGACAGGCACCGTCACCTGGTAACTCTGGCCGATATAGCCGACATCGACACCGCGCCGAAAGCGCAGCTCGCCCTCTGAGTCGAGCCTTCCCAGCAGCGATGCGATCGAGTTCGCCATCTCGTCCATGAGCACTCCGGTCGACGCCTCGTTGAGCCCCCCGAGCGGTTCCTTGTGGGTGCGCACGATGTCGTAGGCGGGCGGCGCTATCAGCAGCCCGAGCGCGGACAGCACGCCGGCCCGGAGCGGAACCATGACCCGCCCGACCCGGAGCTTCGCGGCAAGGTGGCAAGCATGCAACGGCCCGGCGCCACCGAACGCAACCAGGGTCGCCTGCCGTGGATTGCCGCCCCGCTCCGTCATATGCATGCGCACCGCCGCCGCCATCGTTTCGTTGACCACGTCGTGCACGGTCCACGCCGCTTCGAGTGCCGACTGTCCGCGCGGGCGCGCAAGGTGCTCCTCTATGCCGTCCCGCGCCGCATCCTCGTCGAGGCGCATCGATCCGCCAGCGAAGCTGTCGGGATTGAGGTAGCCGAGCAACAGGTCGGCATCGGTCACGGTCGGCCGGGCGCCGCCACGGGCGTAGCAGATCGGCCCGGGGTCGGCGCCGGCGCTCTCCGGTCCGACCTGGACGAGACCCATGGCGTTGATGCCGGCGATGCTGCCGCCCCCGGCGCCGATTTCGATCATGTTGACCGCGGGCACCGCCACCGGAAAACCGCTTGAGCGCGTGAACCGCCGCGACCGCGCCACTTCGAGCTCGTCGGTGATCGGCAGCGCCCCGTCGCGGATGAGGCACGCCTTCGCGGTTGTTCCCCCCATGTCGAACGAGAGCACCTCCGGCAACCCGAGCGTTTCAGCGATCCGGCGCCCGACGATGGCCCCCGCCACCGGCCCCGACTCGATCAGCCGCAGCGGGAAGTCGGCCGCCGTCTCGGTCGAGCCGAGTCCGCCGTTGGAGAGCATCACCCTGAGCGGCGCAGCATAACCGGCGCGGGCGAGGCCGCCGTCGAGGTTGCCGAGATAGTGCTGGACGAGCGGTTTCACATAGGCGTTGACCACGGTGGTGCTGGTGCGCTCGTACTCCTTGATCTGCGGCAACACCTCGGCGGAGGTGGTCACTGCAAGCTCGGGGGCGAATTCACGCAGGAGGCGCGCCGCCTCCCGTTCATTCTCGGGGTTGACGTAGGAGTGCAGGAAGGCGACCGCAACCGAGCCCACCCCTCCAGCCCGCATCAGCGCGACGGCGGCCTCGATTTCCTCCGGCTGCACCGGGCGAAGGACGGCGCCGTCGCTGTAGGTGCGCTCATCGATCGGAATCCTCAGATGCCGCGGGACCAGCGGCGCCGGGGGATCGGCCCAGAGCTCATAGGTTGTCACCCGGACATGACGGCGAAGCTCGAGCACGTCCCGGAATCCGCGAGTGGTGAGCAGCGCCGTGCAGGCGCCCTTTCGCTCGATGACCGCATTCGCGACCAAGGTGGTAGCATGCGCGATACGGCGCGTGCGTGCGATGTGCTCAGGGTCGATGGAGCCGAACGGCCGCAAGCCTTCCAGAATACCGACCGATGGGTCCGAGGGGGTTGTCAGGCATTTCTCGACGTGGATGGCGCCGGAACGCTCGTCGTACAGGACGAAATCGGTGAATGTGCCTCCGACGTCACAGCCCAGCCGATAAGCCGCGTTCCTCCCGCTCATCGCTCTCTCCCAGCCATCTCCTCCTCCTCCCGTCGCCCCGGCGGCGACCTTTTGCGCCACAAGGTCCAGCGCCACGCCCCGGACCGGGCGGGCAGACGTCAGTCCTTGTGGGGATTCTCGACGCGCGGCCAGTAGGGGGCCTTAAAGCGCTCGTAGGGGATCGTTGCAAAGTCAGGCGGAATCGCGCCCTGGCAGGCGATATACTCGATCCGCGATGCGACAGGGGCGAACCCGGCATAGAAATGCTGCGTCGATTTGACGGCGATGCCCTTGTAGCCGGCCAGGTCGATGCCGAGCCGGGTCATGCCGTTCGGGTGGAAGACCTGCGTCCGGGTCGAGGTGAGGATGAGATCGATGCCGGCCTCCGTCGAAAGCCAGACGGCTGTTCCCATGCCCATCGTGGCTTCGCCGAAGCTTTGGCTGGCGCCTTCCAGAATGCGGTTCACCGTGACCGTCAGGTCCACCGGATCGCCCGAGTCCGGCCCGCATTTGCCCCCGACCCGGAGCCGTAACGTGGCGCCTTCTCCCGCCTCTTCGCAGAAGCGCACGGCGACCGGATCCCAGTAGTAGCCCGAGAGCAGCCCCGTTGCGCCGCGTTCGAGCGCGCGGGACAGCAGGAAGGTCGAGTCCGAGGGTGCGCCGCCGCCGGCATTGTCCGCAACATCGGCCACGACCACCGGGCCTGGACCCGCTTCGATCAGGTCCAGCGCCTCGTCGATGGTCACGGTGTCCTGCCCGGTTTCTTCGCGCAGGTCCCAGATCCTTTGCCCGAAGGCCCTTGCGGTTTCCGCTGCGAGGCCGGCGTCGCCATCGGCGATGACGAGCATCCTCGCAGAAGTCTCGGGCACGTCCTGCCATGGAAACCCGTGCGCGAAGGAGACGGAGAGGATGCCGTCGCTGCCCTCGGTCGCCTGCATGTCCTCGACGAGGCCCCGCACCGGCTCGACGGGCGTGCGCCACATGCCGACCATCCGGCAGTCATGGACCGCCATGATTGGTTTCGCATCGCCCCGGTGGGCGGCGAGGCAGATATCGAACAGTTCGGCTGCGCGTTCGCCCACGTCGATATGCGGATATTCCTTGAAGACCACGAGCGCATCCGCGTTCTCGATCATCTTCGGGGTGATCGAGCAGTGGAGGTCCAACTCACCGCCGACTATGGCATCCGGCCCGACGATCCCGCGCACGCGGGCGAGCAGGTCGCCCTCGCAATCCTCATAGCCCTCCGCGGTCATGGCGCCGTGCATGGACAGGAGCACGATATCGACCGGCATCGCCGCGCCGAGGTCCTCCAATATCTCGTCGCGAAAGCCCTCATAGACGCTGCGCACGGTGAGGCCCGCAGGCTGAGCGAAGGCGGCGAGGCTCTCCACGACCTGGCCCTGGCGCTCCTCGGTGGCGGTGCGCCAGACATGCAGCGGCAGGCTGAAAGCGGAGGCGGGATGCCGGGTGGCATCGCCGTGGAAGAGCATGGTGTCCTCGAAAGTCTGCAAACCGGTCGGCATGGACGAGAAGGTGTTGGTCTCGGTCCCGAGGCAGGCGATAAAGACTTTCATGGTTCCCCCAAATCCGATCTCGATAACGGGCGGTCCGGCCGGGCGGACAGCGCGCACACCCGATCATGGCATTTCACAACATGCCGCGACACCGCCTTCCCCGGCAAGCAATGGCCCCGCTTATTGCATTTGGGGCAAGCCTCGACTGGGTGCTAGACTGGCGGCTCTCCCTGCCACCAGCGTCCCCGGAGGCCGTCCCATGCCGTTGCAGCCGAATTCGCCGGAAGCGCGCGATGTCGCGTATCTGCTTCACCCCTACACCAATTTCCGCCAGCACGAAGAACAGGGGCCGATGGTCATCGAGCGCGGTGACGGCGTCTATGTCTGGGACACGGGCGGCAAGCAGTATATCGAGGGCATGGCCGGCCTCTGGTCCACCTCGCTGGGCTTCCAGCACAAACGCCTCGTAGCCGCCGCCGTGAAGCAGATGGAAACCCTGCCCTACTACCACCAGTTCGGCCAGAAATCGCATTTGCCCGGCATTGACCTCGCCGAGAGGCTGATGGGCCTGGCGCCAACCTCGGTCTCCAAGGTGTTCTTCAACAACTCGGGCTCCGAGGCGAACGACACCGCGATCAAGTTCGTCTGGTACTACAACAACGCCCGCGGGCGTCACCAGAAGAAGAAGATCATCGGCCGCGTCAACGGCTATCACGGCATCACCCTGGCGGCGGCCAGCCTGACGGGCCGCTCGCTCAACCATTCCGGCTTCGACGTGCCGCTCGAGCGCTTCATCCACACGAGCAACCCGCACTACTACCGCTTCGGCGAGGACGGCGAGAGCGAAGAGGAGTTCGCCACCCGCATGGCCGAGCAACTCGATGCGCTGATCGAGTCCGAGGGCCCGGAGACGGTGGCCGCGTTCTTCGCCGAGCCGGTGATGGGCGCGGGCGGCGTGATCGTGCCGCCGGCCACATACTTCCCGAAAATCCAGGAGGTGCTGCGCAAGCACGATGTGCTTTTCGTCGCCGACGAGGTGATCTGCGGCTTCTGCCGGACCGGGAATTTCTGGGGCTCGGAGACCTTCGGCATCGAGCCCGACATCCTGGTCTGCGCCAAGGCGCTCTCCTCCAGCTACCTGCCGATCTCGGCGACGATGATCAGCGACGAGGTCTATCAGGCCATCGCCGACCAGAGCGCCAAGATGGGCGTGTTCGGGCACGGCTACACCTATTCCGGCCATCCGGTCGCGGCGGCGGTCGCACTGGAGACCCTCAAGATCTATGAGGAGGAGGACACGCTCGGGCATGTCCGGAGCGTGGTCGGCCGGTTCCAGGAGCGGATCCAGGGGTTCGCCGGCCATCCGCTGGTCGGCGAGGCGCGCGGCGTCGGGCTGGTCGGGGCCACCGAGCTGGTGAAGGACAAGGCGACGAAGGAGGCTTTCGCGGCGTCGGACGGCGTCGGCGCGCTCGTCAACGACCTCTGCGCCCGGGAGGGACTGATTACCCGCCCGGTCGGGGATTCGATGTGCTTCGCGCCGCCGCTGGTCATCACTGCGAGCGAAATCGACGAGATGTTCGACCGCTACGCCCGCGCGCTCGACGCCGGCCTCGACCTGCTGACGAAGCAGGGCAAGGCGGTCGCGTAGCCTCGAAGGGCCTGAGCGCCTTGTCGCCGGGGCCGCCAGCCGGGCCTCCGTTCCCCCGCAGCGAGGGAGGCGGGCGGTTCGGCTGCGCGCGGCCTGCGGCGCTTCTCGATAGCGAAAGACCGGCTGGCGGGGCGGACCGGGAGACCCGCTAGCCATGGCTCCCGAGTCCGAGGTGCTGGTCCGGTTTCGGGACGTCGAAAAGACCTATGACGGCCGCGTCAATGTCGTGGACCGCCTCAATCTCGAAATCCGCAGGGGCGAATTCCTGACGCTGCTCGGGCCGTCGGGCTCGGGCAAGACCACCATCCTGCTGATGCTCGCCGGCTTCGAGGCGGTGACGGCCGGCGACATCGCCCTCAACGACCGTTCGTTGCGCAATGTCCCGCCCTTCCGGCGCAATATGGGCATCGTCTTCCAGAACTACGCGCTCTTCCCGCACAAGTCGGTGTTCCAGAACGTCGCCTTTCCGCTCGTCCAGCGCCGGATTCCGAAGCGTGCCGTCAGCGAGAAGGTGGAGGCGGCGCTGCGCATGGTGGACCTGACCGGCCTCGGCGAGCGGCGTCCGCACCAGCTTTCCGGGGGCCAGCAGCAGC
>JAJECZ010000322.1 GCA_022821735.1 Alphaproteobacteria bacterium
GGGTCGAGATGGAGATAGCGCTCGAGCTCCTCGAACCATTCCGTCGAGTTGCGCGCCGCCGACTGCAGCCGCAGCACCTCCAGCCGGCGCTCCTCCTCGTAACGCGCGAAGGCCTGCCCCAGGTCCGGCTCCGCGTTCACCAGCTCCGCCAGCAGAATCGCGCTCTCGAAGGCAAGCTTGGTGCCGGAGCCGATGGAAAAATGCGCGGTGGCGGCGGCGTCGCCCAGCAGCGCCAGGTTCCCATGGCTCCAGCGCCCGCACAGCACCCGGTTGAAGTTGAGCCAGGCCGAGCCGCGCAGATGGCGCGCATTCGAGATCAACCGGTTGCCGCCGAGATATTTCCCGAAGACCGCCTCGCAGACCCCGATGCTCTCCTCCTGCGTCATCCCGCCGAAGCCCCAGGCGGACCAGGTCTCCTCGGAGCATTCGACGATGAAGGTCGCGGTGTCCTCGTCGAACTGGTAGGCGTGCGCCCACATCCAGCCCCTGGCTGTCTTCTCGAACAGGAATGTGAAGGCGTCGTCGAACTTCTGGCGCGTGCCGAGCCAGACGAACTTGCAGGCGCGCACGTCGATCTCGGGCCTGAAGACACCGGCGAAGGCGACGCGCGCCTTCGAGTTGACCCCGTCCGCCGCCACGACGAGATCGTATTCCGCCATGAGCGCCGGAATGTCGTCGATTTCCGTCTCGAACCGGAGCTCGACCCCAAGCGCCCGCGCGCGCTCCTGCAGCAGCATGAGGAGCCGCCTGCGCCCGATGCCGCAGAACCCGTGGCCGCCGGAGACGGTCCTCACGCCCCGGTAGTGGACCGCGATATCGTCCCACCGGGCGAAGTGCGAGCGGATCGTCTCCGCGCTTGCCGGGTCGTTTCCTGCGAGATTGTCGAGCGTCTCGTCGGAGAGGACCACGCCCCAGCCGAACGTGTCGTCGGGGCGGTTGCGCTCGAAGACGGCGACCTCGTGCGAGGGGTCGCGCAGCTTCATGCTTATCGCGAAATACAGTCCCGCCGGACCGCCGCCGAGGCATGCTGTCTTCATGCCTCTCTCCCTTGCCGATACGCCGGACAAGAATGCGCTGCCCGGGATTTTATTTCAAGTATAAATTATATAAAGTTGAAATAATTGACAGGCAGGGGAGAACCGCCATGACGGGCATCGCAGTGCATCCCGAGGGCTGGAAGCCGACTAGGGGCTATTCCAGCGGCATGATCGCCGAGGGCCGCACGCTCCATATCGCCGGACAGATCGGCTGGAACGCCGAACAGCGCTTCGAGCGGCATGACTTCACCGGCCAGGCGGCGCAGGCGCTCCGGAACGTCGTCGCGGTCGTGGAGGCGGCCGGGGGCAAGGCGGCGGACATCGTCCGCCTCAACTGGTACGTCACCGACAAGCGCGAATATCTGGCGAAGCAGAGAGAGGTGGGCGAAGCCTACCGCGCCGTCATGGGCCGCCACTTCCCGGCGATGACCCTGCTGGTCGTGTCGGGCCTCGCGGAGGACGAAGCCCTCGTGGAGATCGAGGCGACGGCGGTGCTGGGCTCACCGTGAACGCCGGGGGCAGCCGGTCAGGGGACGCTTCCGTTATCGTCTTCGGGCCTGTTGGCTCGCGCCTCGATGCCGGCGCACCGCGCGATCAGGCGTTCGAAGGACTCGTCCGTACCGAGCAGCATGCCGTCGGCGACCATCCTGCCGTAGTCGTCGGCCAGCACTTCGAGCGCCGATCCTGTCGGGACCAGTTGCAGTCCGCCCGAAACGGCTGCCTCGTAGTCGATCCGGTCGCCCGCAGCATCGTTCTCCGGGAAGAACATCGTCTTGTGACGTGCAACCGACACGGCAAGGGCGCGGTCGGCCAGCGCCCGGTCCGCCACGCCGGCGTCGTCCAGCCTCGCCAGATCGTGCCAGTGCCGCGACAGGCGCTCGCCGCGCCGACGCTCCTGGCGGCAATAGACGTGGACGGCGGTGGCCTTCTCCCAGAAGGTCCTCTCGGCCAGCATGACTGACGGACCCGCCTCCGGAAACAGGAGCCCGGGCAGGAAGGCGGCCGCATCGCAGGCGACGCGCCGGACCGCTCTGGGCTCGCCCGTCGAGCGCGCGCCGAACTCGACCTTCACTTCCGGACGGACGAAGGCGTAATCCCCGAACAGGGGATCGTAGGAGACGTAGAGTTCCTCCGCTTCTGCGCGGACCCGGGCTGCAAAGCCCGCTTCCGCAAGGCTTCGCTCGACGATCGGCCGGGCTTCTTCCTGCGCCCATTCCGCCAGACGCGCCCGGATCGCCCGTGTCCAGCGTCGTTCCTGGCTGCGCGTCGGTGGCAGGGCGTCCTCGCCCGCGCCAGCGACCAGGTCCGGAGCGAAGGTGCGGATGTCGTAAGTGATGTCGACATCTTCCGAAAACCGCTGGATGACGCCGTAGGCCTTCGACAGCGACGTCCCGCCCTTGAACACGAGGTCCTTGCCGAAAGGAGCGTCGTATAGGGCGCGCAGCACCGCCACCACCCAGACATCCTTTTCCAGCAGGAAAGCGCGATACGCGCCGTTCTCCTGAGCGACCCTCAGGGCATCGCGGCGGTCCTCGGCCGACAGAAGCTGAAACGGTGTCTCAGCCATGCGCGAGACGCGCGCTGACCGCCTCGGCCATCCATGCCGGCAGGACCGCTCTGGCGCCCGCCAGTTCGGCCAGGTCTTCCGGGGACAACTCGGGAAGAACCGCATCCAGACTGTCGTCGGTCTCCTGCGGGCCGAGCCAGGCGAGGGCCCGAATGACGTCGCCGGCCTTGCGGTGCGGCGCCAGCAGCTGCCAGCGGGGCGCATGGCGCAGTTCAACGGCGGTCGTGCCGAACTTCAGGAGACGGTTCGGTCCGGACGTCAGGTAGACCTCGCGTACCGGATTCTGGGCGGTCAGACCCAGGCGGTTCGCTGCGGAGCCGCCGCAGGGGGCGATGGTCTCGCCCCACAGGGCCGAGAGCATCCCGACCGCCTTGCCGATATGCGGGGCGCAGCGTCCGAAACGGGTCTCGACGGGGCGCATGTACACGCCCTGGCAAATGCGCATGAGGTGCCCCGCGCGTGCGAGACGCGCCAGCGCCTGGTCCACCGCCGCCCGCCCGCCCAGGTGAAGGAGGGTGCCCGGGCAGATCGGCGTGGCTTCGGGCAAGGCTGAAGCATGCTCCATGATCTGTTTGGGAAGGCCGTGCATGGCTCGATACTCTTGTTTGTCAGAAATATAATGGAGAAAATGTCGTACAGCAATCGCGGCGCAGAAACCGTCCGCCCACGAGGCTAAAGCCCGGTCCGGTCCTTGAATTCGTACCAGCCGACCATGAGGGACAGGAACCAGGGGCGGCCGTAATAGAGCGGGCGGGTGGCGAAGTCGCCGGCGGCGAAGGCCGTGTCCGGCGGCCGGTTACCGGCGATGCTCTGCGCCGCCTTCATGCCGAGCCACCTGGCCCAGACCACGCCCGAGCCGCAGAAGCCGGCGGCGTAATGCACGCCGTTATGCACCACCAGCTTCGGCATGAAGTCGAAGGTGAAGCCGGTATAGCCGAACCAGCAGTGGGTCATGCCGAC
>JAJECZ010000374.1 GCA_022821735.1 Alphaproteobacteria bacterium
GATGCGGTCCAGCAGGATGGCGACGATGACGATGGCGAGTCCCGCCTCGAAGCCCTTGGCGATGTTGACCGTATTGAGCGCGCGCAGCACCGGCACGCCGAGGCCGGGCGCCCCCACCATCGCCGCGATCACGACCATGGAAAGGCTCAGCATGATGCACTGCGTCACGCCCGCCATGATGGTCGGCATGGCATGCGGCAGCTCGACCTTCCAGAGCAGCTGGCGGCGTGTTGCGCCGAAGGCCTCACCCGCTTCGACCAGCGGCCGGGGCACGCTGGAAATTCCCAGATGGGTGAGCCGGATCGGGGCCGGGATGGCGAACACCACCGTGGAGATGAGGCCCGGTACCACACCGAGGCCGAACATGATCATGGTCGGGATCAGATAGACGAAGGTCGGGATCGTCTGCATGAGGTCCAGCACCGGCCGGATGGCGTTGTAGAGCCAGGGCCGGTGCGCCGCCGCGATGCCGACCGGCACGCCCACGAGGATGCAGACCGCGGTCGAGAAGAGGATCAGCACCAGCGTCTGGACCGTCGTCTCCCAGTAGCCGAGATTGACGACCAGCAGCAGCGTCAACACTACGGCGGCGACGAGCTTCCAGGAGCGGTGCAGCCAGAAGGCGAGCGCCGCGATGGCTGCCACCAGCAGCAGCGGCGGCAGCGCGAGGGCCAGCGCGGTCAGGCCCTCGATCGGGAATTCGAGAAGCTCGGAGAGGAAGTCGAAGAACCAGGCCGCATGGTCGAGCAGCAGGTCCACGAAGGACTTGATCCACTTGCCGAGCGGGATCTTATGGTCCGTCAGCCAGTCCAAGAGCTACCCCGAGGCGTTCCCGGCCCATTGGCCGGAGGCGCGGCTCAAAGGCCGAGATGCGCCTTGACGGCCGCCATGCCGTCGCCGCCGTCCATGGTCGTCACGCCGTCCAGCCAGCCGGTCAGCACGTCCGGATTGGCCTTGAGCCACGCGGTCGCCGCCTTCTCCGGCTCCTCGCCCTCGTCGAGGATGGCGGTCATGATCTCGTTTTCCATCGCCAGCGTAAATGTCAGGTTGGCAAGCAGCCTGCCCACATTGGGGCATTCCCGGGCGTAGCCGCGCCGGACATTGGTGAACACCTCCGCGCCGCCGAAATTGGGGCCGAACCAGTAATCGCCGCCATCGAGATATGTGAGCTCGAAATTGGCGTTCATCGGGTGCGGCTCCCAGCCGAGGAAGACGATCCACTCGCCCTTCCGGTTGGCGCGGGCGACCTGGGCCAGCATGCCCTGCTCGCTGGACTCGACCACCTCGAAGCCCTTCAGGCCGAAGGCGTCCTCGTCGATCATGCTCTGGATCAGCCGGTTGCCGTCGTTTCCGGGCTCGATGCCGTAAATCTTGCCGTCCAGCATGTCGCGGTGCCCGGCGATGTCGCCGAACTTCCCGATGCCGCCGTCCGCCGCTGCCTTGTTGACGGCGAGCGTGTATTTCGCGCCCGTCAGGTTCATGCCCAGGGTCTCGACCGACCCGTCCTCGCGATAGGGCGCGATGTCGGCCTCCATGGTCGGCATCCAGTTGCCGAGGAAGACGTCGATATCGCCGTTCTTGAGGCTGGTATAGGTGACTGGCACTGAGAGCACCGTCGCGCTCGGTTCGTAGCCGAGGCCCGTCAGCACGACCGAGGTGGCGGCGGTGGTGGAGGTGATGTCGGTCCACCCGACATCCGAGAAGCGGACCGCCTTGCAGGAGTCCGGATCGGCCGCCCAGCCGGCAGAAGACACCGTCAAGGCCGAAACAATCCCGATCGCTGCCAGTCGCACGCGCCCTGTCATCGCCCTGTCCTCCCGTTCCTGTTTCCGCCTGCGTCCCGCCGTCTGCAAAGCAGGGCATGGTACGGCTACCATGACCGGGCCGCAAGGAAAGAAGCGGCGGGATACAGCGATGAGCGAAGGCCGGATTTTCGATTATGTCGTGGTCGGCGCCGGGTCCGCGGGATGCGTGCTCGCCAACCGGCTGACCGAGGACGGCCAGGCGACCGTGCTGCTGCTGGAGGCTGGCGGCAGCGACCGCAGCATCTTCCTGCAGATGCCATCCGCGCTCGCCATCGCCATGGGCCACCGGCGCTATGGCTGGCACTACTGGACGGAGCCGGAGCCGCATCTGGGCGGGCGGCGCCTCCACTGCCCCCGCGGGCGGGTGCTCGGCGGCTCGTCCTCCGTCAACGGCATGGCCTATGTGCGCGGCAACGCGCTCGATTACGACGGCTGGGCGGAAGGCGGCGCGGCCGGCTGGTCCTATGCCGGGGTGCTGCCCTACTTCCGCAGGGCCGAGACCTGCAACGGAGGCGGCGACGAATGGCGCGGCGATTCCGGTCCGCTCAACACCTCGCGCGGGAGAATGGCGAACCCGCTCTACGGCGCCTTCATCGAGGCGGGCGAGCAGGCCGGCTACGCGCGCACGGCCGACATGAACGGCTTCCGCCAGGAAGGCTTCGGGCCCATGGACATGACCGTCCACCGGGGCCGGCGCTGGAGCACCGCCAACGCCTATCTCAGGCCCGCAGCGGGAAGGTCCAACCTCGCCGTGGAGACCGGCGCGCTCGCAACCCGCATCCTGCTGGACGGACGCCGCGCCACAGGCGTCGAATACCGGCGCGGCGGCGCGGTCCGCACGGCGCGGGCGCGGCGCGAGGTCGTCCTTTCGGGCGGTCCGATCAACGCGCCGCAGCTCCTTATGCTGTCGGGCATCGGCCCGGCCGCGCATCTCGCCGGGCACGGCATCGAGACCGTCTGCGACCTGCCCGGCATCGGCCGCAACCTCCAGGACCATCTGGAGCTCTACGTCCAGCAGGAATGCATTCGCCCGATCACCCTCTATTCCGCGACGAGCCTCCTGCAGAAGGCGCTGATCGGCGCCCGCTGGATGCTGTTCCGGTCGGGCCTCGGCGCGACCAACCATTTCGAGGCCGGCGGCTTCATCCGCTCGCGGCCGGGCGTGTGCTGGCCGGACATCCAGTACCACTTCCTGCCGCTTGCGGCCTCCTACGACATGAGCGATCGGGTCCGCTGCCACGGCTACCAGGCCCATGTCGGCCCGATGCGCTCGAAATCTCGCGGTGAAGTCCGGCTCGCCTCCACCGACCCGCTGGAGCCGCCGAAGGTCCGGTTCGACTATATGAGCCATCCCGACGACTGGACGGAGATGCGCGCCTGCGTCCGCCTCACGCGGGAACTCTTCGCCCAGCCTGCCTTCGACCCCTGGCGCGGCCGGGAGCTCGCGCCGGGCGAGGAGGCGCAGAACGACGAGGAGATCGACGCCTTCGTCCGCGAGACCGTCCAGAGCGCCTACCATCCCTGCGGCACCTGCCGGATGGGCGCGGACGACCTCGCGGTCGTCGATCCGGAACTGCGGGTTCGCGGCATGGACGGCCTGCGCGTGGT
>JAJECZ010000490.1 GCA_022821735.1 Alphaproteobacteria bacterium
CTCAACAAGGAGCAGGGCGTGACCGTGCTGCTGGTGGAGCAGAACGCCGCGCTGGCGCTCGCCATCGCCGACCACGGCTATGTGATGGAGAACGGCGCCATCGTCATGGACGGCCCTGCTTCCGAACTCGGCGAGAACGCCGACATCAAGGAGTTCTATCTCGGCATCAGCGAGCATGGCGAGAAGAGGTCCTACCGTGATGTGAAGCACTATCGCCGCCGGAAACGCTGGCTGAACTAGAGCGGGCGGAGGAGAGCATCATGCCCAGGGACCCGGACTACTTCAGGGACAAGACCATTCTCATCACCGGCGCGGGCAGCGGCATCGGCCGCGCAACGGCGCTGGTGTTCGCGCGGGAAGGGTCGAACGTGGTCTGCGCCGATATCGATCCGGAGGCTGCCGAGCGGACGGCGAACCAGGTCATTCAGCTTGGCGCACGGGCGAGCTTCGTCGAATGCGACGTCACCGTCCGGGCCGAAGTCGATGCGGCCGTCGAGCAGGCCGTCGCCGATTTCGGGCGGGTGGATTTCGAGCTGAACGCGGCGGGCGCGGCGCTTGCCCGGAAGCCCTTCCTGGAGATCACCGAGGAGCTGTGGGAGCGCACCTACGCGCTCAATGTGCGCGGCACCTTCAACGGCGCGCAGGCCATCCTCCCCCACATGCTGGAGAAGGGCGGCGGCGTGATCGTCAATATCGCCAGCGTGGCGGCGAGGATCGGCGGGGCCGGCAATTCGGTGCACTACGCTTCGTCCAAGGGTGCGGTCCACACCATGACGCTCGGCATCGGCCGGGAGTTCGCCAGCCGGGGCGTGCGCTGCCTGTCCATCTCGCCGGGGCTCGTGGACACGCCCTTCCACGACAACACGCCGCCCGAGGTGCTTCAAGGCTATGCCGAGCAGATGCCGATAGGCCGGATGGCGCAGCCCGAGGAAATCGCCGAGACCGTCCTCTTCGCCTGCTCCGACGGCGCCAGCTACCTCACCGCCGACACGATCTTCGTCACCGGGGGTCTGCGGTAGCCCGCGGCCGCGAGCCGTCACTCTTCGTGGAAGGAGACCCAGTCGGATAGCGGGGCGCGTTCGGTGCGCAGGCTGTTCTCGACGGCGTCCTCATCCTCGTAGCCGAGCGCCATGCCGCAGACGACCACTTCCTCCTCCGGCATGCCGAGCACTTCGCGGACGGTCTCGTGATAGGGCGTCCAGGCGACCTGCGGGCAGCTGTGCAGGCCGAAGGCGCGCGCCGCCACCATGACGTTCTCCAGGAACATGCCGTAGTCGAGCCAGCTTCCGATCTCCAGCACGCGGTCCACGCTGAAGATGATGCCGACCGGCGCATCGAAGAACATCTGGTTGCGCGCGTGCTGGGCGCGCATCTTTTCCTTCTGGCCGCGCTCGATTCCCAACAGGCCGTACAGGTCCCAGCCGACCTTGCGGCGGCGCGAGAGGTAAGGCTCCGGGAAGCGGTCCGGATAGTATTTGTACTCGGCCTTCAGTTCGGCCCCGTTCATGCCGGCCGCGAGTGCGGCCCGGGTCAGCCGCTCGCGCGCCTTGCCGGTCACGACCCGCGCCTTCCAGGGCTGCATGTTGGTGCCGGAGGGCGCGCGGGCCGAAACCTCCAGAATCTGGTGGACGATTTCCAGCGGCACCGGGTCCGGCCTGAAGGCGCGGACGGACCGGCGGGTGGCTATGGCTTCGAGTGCGTGCACGCGGAAACCTCCATGGCGGACAGGCTGTCGATCAGGATTCGATTCACGTCGTCCGGCGCCTCGAATGCGGCCCAGTGGCCGGCGCCGGGAACGGTATGGAAGGGGCAGCCGGGCTGCACGGCCTGGAACAGGTCGCGCCTTGTCTGGAGCAGGTCGCCGGCCGTGGCGTCGCGCTCGCCCCAGATGCCTTGGATCGGCAGGCCGGCGGCGGCCATCTCGCGCAGCCGCCGGGCGAGGCTGTCCCCGGAGGGGATTTTGCCGGAGCGGATGCGCGCCCGGCGCGTATTGGCGTTCTGGACCGCGAGTGCGGCGGCGTCGATCCTCGCGGGGTCGCCGAACATCTGGAGGCCGAGATTGTGGCGGTGGAGGTCGAGGATTTCCGACTCGCTCATGGTCCTGTTCGGCTTGCGCAGCGGCGCCCTGGCGGCCATCGGCAGCCCGAGCGCGTTCGAGCCAATGGCGGTGTAGCTCATCACGCGCGGCATGGTGCGGACGGCCACATGGCCGCCGACGATGCCGCCGAAGGAGAAGCCGACCAGATGGAACGGCTCCGGCGCGAGCCGCTCGAGCCCCGCCGTCAGGATGTCCGCGAGGCTGCCCGCGTCGAACGGCATCGGCGGCAGGTCGCTCTCGCCCATGCCTGGCAGGTCGCAGGCCAGCACCCGGAAATGCGCCGCCAGCGCCTCGATATTGCGCAGCCAGTGCGTCCAGGCGCCGAAGGAGCCGTGCAGCAGCAGCACGGTCCGCCCGGCGCCCCATTCGCGCCAGACCATATGGCCGTCGCCGCAGGGCGTCTTATGGCGCCGGGCCGCCCGGTCGAGGCGGCCCTGGAGTTCGGGCATCGTCATGCTTGGTTGCTAGGAGCGTGATAGAGTAAGTTTCCGCCGGAGTGATAGGGGAGGAGCGCCATGAAGTCCAACAGCATCGAGGTTCGGCCGGTAGCGGGTGCGCTCGGCGCGGAGGTCTGCGGCGTCGATCTCGGCGATGCGCTCTCGGATGAGCAGGTGGATACCCTGCGCCGGGCGTTCCTGGACCACCAGGTGATCTTCTTCCGCGACCAGTCGCTCGACCCCGACAGCCACAAGGAGATGGGCCGGCGCTTCGGCGACCTCAACATCCACGGCTACTACGAGTCGCTGCCGGGGCACCCGGAAATCCTGCCCGTGCTGAAGGAGCCGGAGGCCACCGGCAATATCGGCGGCGTCTGGCATTCCGATGTCACCTACCTGCCGGCGCCGGCGCTGGGCTCGATCCTCTATGCGCTGGAAGTGCCGCCGGCGGGCGGCGACACGATGTTCGCCAGCCAGTATCTCGCCTATGAAACGCTGTCGGACGGCATGAAGGAGATGCTGGAGGGACTGCGCGCCATCCACAGCTCGGACATCTTCACGAACAAGGCCCGCCGCGACGCCGTCAATGCAGCGCGCACCACCAAGCTCAACGAGGTGGACGAGACCGTCGAGAGCAGCCATCCCGTGGTGCGCACCCATCCGGAAACCGGCCGCAAGTGCCTGTTCGTCAACGGGGCGTTCACAAGGCGCATCGACGGCTGGACGGCGGAGGAAAGCCGGCCGCTGCTCGACTATCTCTACCGGCAGGCGGCGCGGCCGGAATTCACCTGCCGCTTCCGGTGGGAACAAGGATCGATCGCCTTCTGGGACAATCGCTGCACGCAGCATTACGCGCTCAACGACTACCAGGGCCACCGCCGCTCCATGCACCGGGTGACCCTGGAAGGGGACAGGCCGGTCTGATGGAACTCGTCGATCTCTCCCGCGAGCTTTACCACCGCACCGCCCACCATCCCTCGCATCCGCCGGTGGTCGTGACCGTTTGGAACGACCACTCCGAAATCAAGTCGGCCGGCGGCTTCGACTTCACCTCGAAGTCCCTCACAATGTCGCTGTCGGACCATTCGGGCACCCATGTGGACGCGTTCTGCCATTTCGATCCCGACCCGGAGGCGGAGTCGATAGACCGGATGGCGCTGGAACGCTTCTACACCTCCGCGATCTGCCTCGACCTCGGCGAGCCGCCGCCCCGCCATGCGGTGACGGTGGCCGAGATGGAGGCCGCGCTCGATGCGTCCGGGGAGCAAATCCGCGAGGGCGACACCGTGCTGCTCGCCATGGGCGTCAACCGGCGCATGTTCGGCACGCCCGCCTACGGGCACGAGTTCCCGGGCCTTGCGACGGAGTCGGTCCACTGGCTCGCCGACAAGGGGATCGGTATGTTCGGCGTCGAGGCGGTCAGTCCCGCTCCGGAGGGCGAGCTCAACTTCCGTGCACACCGCGCCTGCGCCGAGCGCCGGATCACCCATATGGAGTGCCTCGCCAACCTGGAGGCGGTGATCGGACGCGGCCGGTTCCGCTTCATCGGTTTCCCGCTTAGGATTCGCGGCGGCACGGGCAGCCCGATCCGCGCGGTGGCGGTGTTCGAATGAGGGCCGTTCTCAGCCGGGCGTTACTTGTCGCGGCCGGCCTGCTCGCTGCCGCAGTAGCGTGGGCGGACGGCTCGAAGCCGGTTGTGGTCGAGCTCTTCACCTCGCAAGGCTGTTCGTCCTGCCCGCCCGCAGACCGGATTCTCGGCCACCTGGCGGACCGGGACGATGTGATCGCGCTCGGCTTCCATGTGAATTACTGGGACCGTCTCGGCTGGCCGGACCCCTTTGCCACACAGGCCGGGACCGACCGGCAATATGCCTACAGCCCGGTTCTCGGCCGCCGCAATGTCTATACCCCGCAGATGGTGGTGGACGGACGCTACGACGTGGTCGGCTTCCATGCGGCGCGGATAAAGGTGGCCATCGCCCACGCCGAAGCCATGTCCGGATCGCGCCTCGCGGTCGGTCTCGAATGGCGCGAGCCCGGCCGTCTCGCCTATTCCCTGCCGCCAGGAGAGGGCGGGGCGCGCATCCAGCTGGTGCGGTTCGCCCGCAAGCTCGACCAGGACATCGAGCGCGGCGAGAACGCGGGCCGGCATCTGAGCTACAGCAATGTCGTGCGCGAGATCGTGGAAGTCGCCCAATGGGACGGCCGGGCGATGGAAGGCGAGATCGAGGTCGATACGGGGCAGGACACGGCAGGCGGCGTTGCGCTGCTGGTTCAGGACAGGCGTACCCTGCGCATGCTGGGCGCAGCGAAGCTCGCCTTCTGAATCCGGACCGGAACGGGCTTCGCGTCCCGGAATTAGAAATAATTCCTTATCAGGGGTTGCGTTCTGGGAATCAGTGATACAATAGGCGCAGAGGGGCGGCTCCCGGGCCGCCTTTCGGCTTTTCTGCAGAAAGCGACCGGCTGGGAGCCGAAAAAAACCCCGGCGTAAACGGACGGGAGACGTGCGCCCGCCGCCTCGCGCGCGCAATCAGGCGCGCAAACCGCGCCGGCGCAAAGGCGCGCTGACGGGCGCGCGCGGGCAGGCGCGTTACGCGCGAAACAGGGTCCCGGCGCGCTCGGCGCGGCGGCGGCGCCAACGCCGCCATCGGCGATGTTCGCCGCGTTCGGCGCGGCGGCGGGACCAACGGAACGGAGTGGAACGAAACGGGATGAGAGAACGACATGCAGGATACCTCCCGTCCGCCGCGCCGGACATGCCGAACATGACATTTCATGACATTCCCGCGCGGGAGGCACAGATCGACGCCCAGCGGCCCGGCGTCCCGCCCCTCTTGCCGTCATGCCTCTTCCCGTCATGCCCGGCCCGTGGAACAAGTCCGGGCATGACGATACGGGGCGGGCGGCGGCTGTCCGCATCCGGAACATGACAAAACATGACATTTCATGACACTTCCGGGGGCGTCCCCGCAGCCGCGCGCCGCGCTCATGCGACAAATCGGGGCTTGAGGGACACCCGCCCTTCCCTTACACGCGCCGGCGGCGCTTCCATCCATCCGAGGGGAATAAAGCCGATGTCGCCTGTCCTGATTTTCGTCGTCGTCTGCGGCCTTGCTGCACTGGTCTATGGCGTTGCCGCGTCGCGGTCGGTGCTCGCGGCGAGCCCCGGTAACGAGCGCATGCAGGAGATCGCGGCGGCAATCCAGGAAGGCGCGCGCGCCTATCTCAACCGGCAATACAGAGCCATCGCCATCGTCGGGGTCGTCATCTTCGTCGTGCTGCTGCTGCTGCTCGGCGTCTATGAGGCCGTCGGCTTCCTGATCGGCGCGGTGCTCTCGGGCGCCGCCGGCTATATCGGCATGAACGTCTCGGTGAAGGCGAATGTGCGCACGGCCGAAGCGGCGCGGCAGGGCCTCGCCCAGGGGCTGGCTGTCTCGTTCCGCTCGGGCGCGGTGACAGGCATGCTCGTGGCGGGCCTCGCACTCCTCGGCGTCGGCGTCTATTACGCGGTCCTCATTTCCGCCGGCGCGGAAGGGCGCGGGCTGATCGACCCGCTCGTGGCGCTCGGCTTCGGCGCATCGCTCATCTCCATCTTCGCGCGCCTCGGCGGCGGCATCTTCACCAAGGGCGCGGATGTCGGCGCGGACCTGGTCGGCAAGGTCGAGGCCGGCATTCCCGAGGACGACCCCCGCAACCCCGCCGTGATCGCCGACAATGTGGGCGACAATGTGGGCGACTGCGCCGGCATGGCCGCCGACCTGTTCGAGACCTATGCGGTCACCGTCGTCGCGACCATGGTGCTTGCTTCGATCTTCTTCGCCGCCGACGCCGCGCTCGCGGGCACCGTCATGTCCTATCCGCTCGCCATCGGCGGCGTGTGCATCCTGGCCTCGATCGTCGGCACCTTCTTCGTGCGCCTCGGCGCTTCCCAGTCGATCATGGGCGCGCTCTACAAGGGCTTCATCGTGGCCGCGATCATCTCGCTGGCCGGCATACTGGCGATGACCGCGTGGACGGTCGGCCTGGGACCTGTCGGCGAGAGCGGCTTCACCGGGACGCAGCTCTTCGTCTGCGGGGCCATCGGCCTCGTCGTCACGGGGCTCATCATCTGGGTGACGGAATACTACACCGGCACCGAATACCGCCCGGTCCGCTCCGTCGCCCAGGCATCGACCACCGGCCACGGCACCAATGTGATCCAGGGCCTCGCGGTCTCCATGGAAGCCTGCGCGCTGCCCGCCGTCATCATCTGCGTCGCGATCATCGCCTGCTACCAGCTTGCCGGCCTGTTCGGCATCGCGATTGCGGTCACGGCCATGCTGGCGCTTGCCGGCATGGTGGTGGCGCTCGACGCCTACGGCCCGGTGACGGACAATGCCGGCGGCATCGCCGAAATGGCGGAGCTCGAAGAGGACGTGCGCGAGACCACCGACCGGCTGGATGCGGTCGGCAACACCACCAAGGCGGTCACCAAGGGCTACGCCATCGGCTCGGCGGGGCTGGGCGCGCTGGTGCTGTTCGCCGCCTATACCGAGGACATCAAGTTCTTCAGCGCCGCGGGGGACACCTACCCCTTCTTCGCCGGCATCGCAGAAGAGGTGACGTTCTCGCTTTCCGACCCCTATGTCGTCATCGGCCTGTTCGTCGGAGGGCTGCTGCCCTTCCTGTTCGGGGCGATGGGGATGATGGCGGTCGGCCGCGCGGGCGGCGCCGTGGTCGAGGAGGTGCGCCGCCAGTTCCGCGAAATCCCCGGCATCATGGAAGGGACGGGCAAGCCGGAATACGGCCCCTGCGTGGACATGCTGACGCGCGCGGCGATCAAGGAGATGATCGTGCCCTCGATGCTGCCGGTGCTCTCGCCGATCGCGCTCTTCCTGCTGATCTGGCTGGTCGCGGGCAAGGCGGCGGCGCTCACTTCGGTCGGCGCCATGCTGCTCGGCGTCATCGTCACCGGCATCTTCGTCGCCATCTCGATGACCGCCGGCGGCGGCGCCTGGGACAACGCCAAGAAATACATCGAGGACGGCCATCACGGCGGCAAGGGCTCGGAGGCGCACAAGGCGGCCGTCACGGGCGACACGGTCGGAGACCCCTACAAGGACACCGCCGGTCCCGCCGTCAACCCGATGATCAAGATCACCAACATCGTGGCGCTCCTGCTGCTCGCCGTGCTCGCCCA
>JAJECZ010000484.1 GCA_022821735.1 Alphaproteobacteria bacterium
GTGGCAATGGGTGACGATGACGTCGGAGACGGTCGCAGGGTCGATACCGAGCCGGCGCAGGCCGTCGGCCGGGTCGTAGAGCGTGTCGTGGCCGAGCCGGTCGCCGACGCGCACCGCATAGCCGCAATCGACCACCCAGACACGCCCGCCGCCGCGTATGACCCAGAAATAGAAGTCGAGGCCGGGCGCCTGCTTCGCCGGGTCGCCGTCCAGATACATCTCGCTCTCCGGGCGGAAATCCTCGCGTCCGTAGCGCAGGCCGTAGATCTCGTAGTCCGGGGTCATGCAGGCTCCTCCCTCCCGCCAGCATAGCGCGCGCCGGGCGCGAGGCGTATAAGCCGCCCGCGCCCATGTCCGATAGTTCCGCCCCCGCCGCGCCCGCCGCCGCGCAGCCCGAATACACCGAGCTGCAGCGCTGGCTGACGCTGATAACGGTCACGCTCGCCACCACGCTCTACGCGATGACGGTGACGATCGCCAATGTCGCGCTGCCCAAGATGCAGGGGACCTTCGGCGCGACGCAGGACGAGATCGCCTGGGTCGTCACATTCAACATCATCGCCACCGCCGTGATGACGCCGGCGACCGGCTGGCTCGCGGAGAAGGTCGGGCGGCGCAACGTGATGGTCTGGGGCATCGCGGTCTTCACCCTGGTCTCCGCCGGCTGCGGCCTCGCCGAGAGCCTGGAGCAGCTGGTCTTCTTCCGCATCCTGCAGGGGCTCGCGGGCGCGCCGCTGGTGCCGGTGAGCCAGGCCATCGTGATGACGATCTTCCCGCGCGAGCGCCACGGCACCGCGCTCGCGGTCTGGGGCATCGGCGTCACCATCGGGCCGATCATCGCGCCGACGCTCGGCGGCTATGTCACCGAGCTCTACAACTGGCGCTGGATCTTCTTCCTGCTGGTGCCGGTGGGCATGGTCGCGTTCCTCTGCGCCGCCGCCTTCGTGCGCCGCCGGGCGCAGCGCCATCCGACGACGCTCGACTGGACGGGCTTCATCGCGCTCTCGCTCGCCATCGCCGCGCTGCAGCTGATGCTCGACCGGGGCGAGCGGCTCGGCTGGTTCAACCACAACGAGATCATCCTGGAGGCGTTCGTCGCCTGCCTCGCCTTCTACGTGTTCGTCGCGCACATCTTCACGACCGACCGGCCCTTCCTGCAGCCCCGCATCCTCACCAACCGCAATTTCGTCATCGGACTGGCGCTCACCTTCGTGTTCGGCCTGCTCAATTTCACGCCCATGGTGCTGTTCCCGTCGCTCCTCCAGGGCCTGCGCGGCTATCCCGACGGCATCATCGGCTATTTGCTTGCCGTGCGCGGCCTCGGCACCCTCTGCGGCTTCCTGTTCATCATGTTCTACGGCCAGCGCATCGACCCGCGCCTGCTGCTGCTCGCCGGCTTCCTCACCCAGGGCGTTTCGGGCCTGGCGATGGCGCAGTTCGACATCAACCTCACCACCTTCGGCGTCGCCTGGACCTCCATGCTGCAGGGTTTCGGCGTCGGGCTGATCTGGGTGCCGCTTTCCATCGCGACCTTCTGGACGCTTGCGCCGAGGGACATGACCGAAGGCACCGCGCTCTTCCACCTGATGCGCAATATCGGCTCGTCGATCCACATCTCGCTGTCGGTGGCGCTGGTGATCCACACCGCCAAGATGAGCTATTCGGAACTGTCGAACTTCGTGAACCCGTATAATTCCGCGCTCGGCCGGGCCGCGTCGGAGGGACCGTGGAGCCTGGAGGGCGGAGCCGGCATGGCGGCGCTGGTCCGCGAGATCGGCCGCCAGGCGCAGATGATCGGCTACGTCAACGCCTTCTACTTCTTCGCCGCCACCGCCTTCGTCTGCATCCCCCTGCTCCTCTTCGTGCGCAAGCCGACGGCCGCAACGGCAGGCTAAAGCACTTCGTCGCCGCGGGAGACGGTTTCGCCGTAGCGGGCGAGCGAGGGGGGCCTGAGGCCGGCATAGGCGCGCTCGACGGCATCGGCCGTGGCGCGGTTCTCGCGTTCGAACAGGCTGTTGCCGGCAAGGTCGCTCTCCACCAGCAGCGGGCCGAAGCGGCTGACCTCCAGCACCCAGACCGCCTGGGCGATGCCGAGGTCCTCCAGCCAGTGCGCCGCCTGCACCCGCGCGACGCCGCGCCCGAGCAGCGCGCCCGTGCCGTAGCCGACCGTGGTGAGATAGACCGCCCCGTTCGGCACGAAGAGGTCGCGGTAGTCGGCTTCCGACATGCCGCCCTTGCCGACGATCACCTTGGCGCCGGAAAGCTCGAAGAAGCGCTCCATGAAGCGCGAGAAGCGGAAGCTCGCTGTCGCCGTCACCGCGCCGAGGTTCAGGCTGCCGTCCTCGCCGACGCTCGCCGCGGGCGAGCAGTGGAAGTTCACATTGCTGAGCGTCTTCAGATCGACCGGCGGGGCCATGCCTTCGTCCACCATCCGGCGGTAGAGCCCCTCGCGGCCGGTATAGATCACGCCGTCGAGATAGACGATGTCGCCGATGGCAAGCTCCGCGAGCGCCTCAGGCGAGACCGGCGTGCTCAGGCGGTGCGTGCGAGCGGCGCCTGCCATCCGACCGTCTCCCGCCGCATATAGGGCGTGAACCAGCGCGGGTCGCTGCGGTATTCGACCTCGCCGCCGGCATGGACCCGCGCCGTCGCCCGGCGCGAGGAGAGGCAGAAGCAATGCACGCTCATCGGCATGCCGCCGGTATGCGTGTAGCCGACCTCCACATGGCAGTCGATCACCATGGAAGAGCCGACGAAGCCCATCGGCCCCATGCCGATATTGTTGCCGAGCTCCTTCAGCTCCGCCTCCAGCTTCGCGATGCCGGCATCGGGATTAGGCTCGCCGACCGGACGCAGGCACGCCGCCTGCTTGCCGAGCGTCATCGAAGTGTCCTTCGATCCGCCGAGCCCGATGCCGACGATGGCCGGCTGGCAGGCAAGCCCGCGCCGCCCGAACTGCACCAGCGTGTCGAGGAAGAAGCGCTTGATGCCGTCGATGCCGTCGGCGGGGAACAGCATCCGGTAGTCGGTGCCGAACAGCCCGCCCTTGTGGACGGTGGTCAGCTCGATCCAGTCCGCGTCCGGCTCGAAGCTGTATTCGATCTCCGGCGCGTTGATGCCGACATTGTTGTCGTGGTCGGTGCGCCAGAGCGGATGCACCCGGTTGGGCCTGAGCGGCACGGTGCGCGTCGCCTCGGCGGTGGCGGACCGGACGGCCTCCTCCAGCGCGACGAACCCGCCTTCCGGCCGCGCCTCGTTGCCGGCCTTCACATAGAAGCGCGGCACGCCGGTGTCGGCGCACATGGCGCGGCGGTCGGCCTCCGCCGCCTCCCAGTTCTCCAGCATCGCCTCCAGCACGAAGCGGGACAGCTCGTGCTGCTCGCGCTCCAGCATGCCGCGTATGCCGTCGCGGTAGTCGCGCGGGATTTCGATGGCGGCCCGCGCCATGATCTCTGAGGCGGCCTCTCGCAGCGTGTCTCGGGCGATCTCGGGCATGGCCGACCGAATAGGCCCGGCGCTGTCCGCCGTCAACCGCCGGCGCTTCATGCCCGCCACCTGAGCAGGGCGCGCTCGGTCCGGGCAATCAGCCAGTTCACGGTCAGCCCCATGACGGACAGGATCGCGACGCCGGCCAGCAGTTCGTCCATCGCCATCAGGCTGCCCGCGAGCAGGATATAGGCGCCGACCCCGAACTCGGCGCCGATCATCTCCGCCGCAACGAGCAGCACGATGGCGATGGCGGCCGAAATGCGGAAGCCCGGCAGGATCGCCGGCAGGGCGCCCGGCAGGATGATCTTGCGCACGATGGAGAACCAGGAGAGCCCGAAGGACTGGCCCATCCGGATCAGCCCGCGGTCCACATTGTCCACGCCTCCGTAGGTCGCCACGACGGTCGGGAAGAAGGTCCCGAAGAGGATGGTCGCCACCTTCGACCCCTCGCCGATGCCGAACCAGATCACGAAGAGCGGCAGCAGCGCGATCTTCGGGATCGGGAAGATGGCCGCGACCACCGGGGCCAAGCCCGCGCGGGCGAGCGAAAACAGCCCGATGGAGAAGCCGACGGCGATGCCGAGCAGCGTGCCGAGCGTCCAGCCGGCGACGAGGCGTTGCAGCGAGGCGCCCAGATGCTTCCAGAGGAGGCCGGTTTCTACCAGGTGCGCGAGCGCGGCCAGCGCCTCCGACGGCGCCGGCAGCACCAGCGGCGGGATCAGGCCCGCACGGCACCCCGCCTCCCAGAAGGCGATGACGGCGACGAACACGAGCGGCCCGACGACGCCGACCGGCCTCGGCGAGAAGCCCCCGCCCCGGAAGGCCACCGGCCGGCCGCCGTCACCGCGCTCAGCCATCGACCAGCTCCAGCTCCGCGGCGTGCGCCTCGTCCCGAAGCAGCTGCCAGAGCCGGCTGCGGTGCGCTTCGAGCTCGCGGGCGTGCGCGGCGCGCGCATCGAGGGGCAGGTCGATCTCCAGCACTTCGCGCACCGTCCCCGGCCGCCGCGACAGCAGGACGACCCGGTGCCCCAGCCGGACCGCCTCCCGGAGGTTGTGGGTGATATAGACGCCGGAAAACCGCTCCCGCGTCCAGAGGTCCACGAGGTCGTCGAGCAGCAGCTCGCGGGTCTGCGCGTCGAGCGCGGACAGCGGCTCGTCCATCAGCAGGAAGGCCGGCGACACGGCGAGCGCGCGGGCGATCGCCACGCGCTGCTTCATGCCGCCGGAAAGCTGCCGGGGAAAAGCCGCGCGGAACTCCGAGAGGTGCGTGCGCGCCAGCACACCGTCCACGATCCCCGCCGTCTCCGCGCGTCCGAAGCCGTGGTCCTCCAGCACCAGCCGCACATTGCCCTCGACCGTACGCCAGGGCAGCAGCGCGAAGTCCTGGAAGATGTAGGTCAGCGGGTTCAGGCAGCCCGGAGGCGGCTCGCCCGTCTGGACGACCTCGCCGCGCGCCGGCCGCTCCAGTCCGCCGACCAGGCGCAGCAGGGTGGACTTGCCGCAGCCCGACGGGCCGACGATGCACACGATCCGCCCCGCCGGGATTTCGAGGTCAATGCCGCGCAGGACTTCGACTTCGCCGTAGCCGTGATGGAGGCCGGCGAGGCGGAGTTCCATCGCGCGGCCCCTGTCCGGCGGGTCAGTAGGTTTCGACGTAGCTCCCGTCCACCAGCTTGTCGATGCCGATCTCGCCCTTGACCAGCCCTTCGGCCTTGAACCAGTCGAGCTGCGCCTGGACGCTGGACAGGTTCAGCCTGGCGCCCTCATTGAGCCGCATGGCGCCGTTGCGGATCGACGGCGCGGCCTTTTCGTAGGGCCGGCTGGTATAGACATATTTGTGGATGAGCCTGACCGTCTCTTCCGCGACCTCCTCGCCGGCGGTCTTGTCCACCAGCGCGGCGTTGAAATCCGCCGCGCCGCGCGAGAAGGCCGCGAGGAAGCGCTTCGTCAGGTCCCGCTCGTTCGCCGCATTCTCCGCCGAGGTGAACACGGTCGTCACCTGGTAATCGGGCGCATAGTCGTTGACCCAGCCGATGATGTGGACCGCGCCGCCTTTGGCGAGCGCCTTGGCGATATGCGGCACGATCGCCCAGGCGTCGATCTGGCCGGACTTGAGCGCGCCGATGACCGCGCCGACCTTCTGCAGGGGCCTGAGCTGGATTTCGGACATCGGGATGCCTTCCTTCGCCGCGATGCGCGACGCCATGTAGTGGAAGGAGGACCCGGTCTGGGTGATGCCGAAGCTGCGGCCGGCGAGCTTCGCCGGCGAGGTCACGCCGTCCTTGAACGCCGCATCGGAAACGAGGATCGCGGACCCGTCGATCCCCTCTTCCTCATGCAGCGCGCCGCCGACGATCTTGATGGCGTCCTTGTCCGCGAGGTTGATGAGCCCGCCGGTGATGGCGGTCACGCCGTAGTCGATGTCGCCGGAGGCAATGGCGACGGCCATGGGCGCAGCGGCCTGGAAATATACGAACTCGACATCGAGCCCGGCCTCCTTGAAGTAGCCCTTCTCGAAGGCGATGAAGCTCGCGGAGTGGGAGGTGAAGCGCAGCGCCCCCACCTTGATCTTGTCGTCCGCCGCAACCGCCGTGCCGGCAACGGCCGTCGCTCCCGCCAGCAGCGCCAGCACCGACCGCCGGACCGCAGCGGCAAACCGTGTCGTCAACATATCCCGCTTCCTCTCCCGGAAAGACTGCTTCAAGCAGCCCATCATACAGAATCCCGCCGGAACGGCGAGACCGGGACACCCCTGCCGGGATGTCATGAAATGTCGTAACAGCCCAGGAGGGGTTGACGTTGGAATCGAAAAATGAGTCAAGCTTTGTATGAGTCGTTCCGAGCCGTTTGACCCGTTGCGGGTGGCGGGGTCCGAGACCTCCGGTGAGAAGATTGCGCGTCTTGAGTTGGA